>NZ_BAAHYK010000017.1:0-123968 GCF_054657595.1 Desulfocicer niacini | reverse complement strand
CTTGACGCAATATGGCGAAATGCAATGAAAATTGCAAATCAAAAAACAAATTTCCATATCGGGGAACAACAGATGTACATCGTCATCTTAAATTGGGATGACATGGAGAGAAGATCATGAATAAAGTCCTTTTTATCTGTAGCCATAACACGGGTAGAAGCCAGATGGCCGAAGCCCTTTTAAGCAAACTGGGAGGTATTGAATTCCAGGTGACCAGTGCTGGACTTGAGCCCGGGACCCAGGTGAATCCCCTGGTATTGGAAGTGATGAACGAAATGGGAATGGACCTGTCACATAAAAAGCCCCAGAATGCCTTTACCCTCTTTAAAGAATCCCGGCTGTTTACCCATGTCATCACAGTATGCGATGCGGCAACCGATGCAAAATGCCCTGTTTACCCCGGCATCAACAAACGGTTGAACTGGCCCTTTCCCGATCCTGAAAAGGTGACCGGTACCCATGCCGAAAAGCTTGAACAGGTGCGTGGCATTCGGGATGAGATACGTAAAAAACTCATTGAGCATTTTCAACTGAAAAATTAACGCTAAACTGCCATTTCTTACTTATTTTACTAATAATTGACCAAAGGTGAGATAACATACTTTAACCCCTCCTTGAAGCAGGCTCGGTGCACTTGGCTGCCGGTCTGTACCCGGCAGGAACTGAATTTCTCAATACTCTGCGGTATGTGGCGGTATCTGACAGCGGTAATATCGAGATGGCACCACGCATGAAAGAGATCCGTTATGCCCGGAAACTCAAATGGCTGACCTATGCAGAGCTTGAAACCCTGGCACTGGACGAAGTAAAGGAGCGTGACGATTTTCCCGACCGTCTCAAGCTGCCCATGGGCAACCTGGAAGAGGGGGTCTCCAACGGTGTGGGATGGGTCTACCAGGGCTTCATAGAAGATGCAGCCGGTGACCTGCGGCCCCAGACCTTTGAAGAAACCGCATCTTGTATAGGGTGTCACGGCGGCATCGGCGCCACCACGGACAGCTCCTTTGCCCTGGCGCGTAAATTTGACAGCACCACCTTCCAGGAAGGATGGCACCACTGGACTCAGAAGGACCTGAAGGATGTCAACGAACCCAAGGCAACCTTCCTGGATGAAAACCGCCGGCTGATACCGGAGATGGCCAAGGTACTGCACGAGGACATCTCTATTTTGCTCTTCCCCTCCCCAGAACGGGCCATGACCCTGAAAAAGGTCTACAAAACCATTGTGGAAAAGCAGAGCTTTACCCTGGGCTGGACCCCGCTGGTCGCCGACAAAACCGAAGTGTATGAAAGTCTGACCCCGGTAGACCTGGAAACTGGCGTTCTCAAGATCATGAATCTCACCGACCATACCCGCAACAAGTCCTGCGCGCCCTGCACACTGCCCGCCTCCGATCCCATCCAAGCGGAACAGCAGACCGCTGTCAATGGCAACGGCATGGGCGGACCGAACGGCGAAAGCTACCTTATTGACACGGTGTCAGCCGTTATCTTTCTGTATTCAGCGGACCTTCCGTTGGCCTCCGTGGCCATCGCCAATATGGACGATGCAGGCGATATCGCCCCGGCATGTGCCATGTCCATGCTGGTTGTGGCAACAAACATCATTGTCCGGCTGACATTTTCCATGGTCACGGCAAAACTCAAAGGCCGGAGTACGGCCTGGACGAAAAAATAAGAGAAATCATATACGTCCAGAATAAAAATGTCCACTGCCGAAATCGTATTGATCCCGGCAGTGGGCAGCTGTTTTGACCTCCAGGTCTCAATCCTTCCAGCACATAGATTGTTTTACCGCCTTCAGCAGACGTTCAATGTCCCCGGGAAAAACATTCCCGATATTTCCAATGCGAAAGGTTGAGCGTTCCGTAACTTTTCCCGGATAAATCACAAATCCCCGGTTCTTGAGTCGGGTATAAAAATCATAAAAATCATATTGGGGATGATCCGGGTTATAGAATGCTGTGATAATGGGAGACTGGTATTCCCGGGGCAGCAGGGGCGTAAAACCCAAATCAACCATGCCGTTGACCAGAATGGCCTGGTTCTCTTTATAGCGTGAAAAACGCCGTTCCACACCACCCTCATCCCCCAGTTCATCAAGGGCCGTGGCAAAGGCGCGGACCACATGGGTGGGGGAGGTAAATCGCCATTTCCCCTTCCCATTTTCCATGGTCTCCCATTGGTCAAAGAGATCCAGACTCAGGGATCTTGAGTTTCCCCGGGTTCGGGCCAGGGCATCTGTCCTGGCAATGACAAACCCGAATCCCGGTACCCCCTGTATGCATTTGTTGGCAGAGGAGATCAGGTAATCGGCTTTGATGTCAGCCATATCCATGGGGATTCCCCCGAAACTGCTCATGGCATCCACAATAAATTCCCTGCCGCAACTGTGAACCCGCTCCCCGACGGGATTAAGCATTCCTGTTGTGGTTTCACAATGGACCATTGCCACATGGGTAATAGCCGGGTCTTTTTTCAGCATCCGGTCCAGCTCATCCAAGTCCGGCCAGGCAAGATCCCCTGCATCCTGGATGACCCAGGAGAGATTCATCCGGTCAGCAATGGCAGCTATCCTGCGGCCGTAGGCCCCGTTGGCCAGAATCAGAAGTCTGCCCGATGCCGGCACGGCCGTCGCGATACAGGCCTCCACGCTGAAGGTGCCACTGCCCTGCATGGGCACGGCAGTGTAGCCGGAGGATGCCGTGGCAAGGGCAACCAGTTCTTTTCTTATCTTTTCCACAATATCGTTATAATCACTGTCCCAGGTACACCAGTCTCTGAGCATGGCGGCCTTGACCGAAGCTGTTGTTGTCAACGGCCCCGGTGTCAGAAGAAGATAATGATTTTCAGGTTTAATCAGTGTCGTCTCCATATGTGTTTCCTTTGGCCACCAGGGGCTGCTCACCGGCAGCAAGGCGCTTGTTTATCTCTTGAATCACTGGAATGACGTCAGCTGTCCGGTCCAGGATGTAATGGGCCCCTGCCGCCTTAAATCGGTCACGAATGTCCAAAATTCTGCGCTCCCTTTCTTCAGAAGAAAGGGCTTCGAGATCCGTCTGGGTCAACCCCATTTCATTACCGGTAATCACAATCCCCACGGTCCACATGCCCGCATTGAGCCCTTCTTCAATATCGGCAATGGTATCCCCGATTTTCACCATGGCCTCCATGGGATGCACCCCCAGTTCAATGGCATTGAGATACCTGCCCAGTCCAGAACCACGGCTTTGACAGGTCCTGAATACGCTTTATTTCTTATAAATACTGACATTTTATTTCCTTTTTTCAGGTTTCTCCACCCCAGGTCAAGGCCTGGGTACGTTCTCTTTAAGCAATGACACTGCAATGGTCTCCATCGAATATGGAGGAAGCTGCGCGGCCCTCCCAGGAAGGATGAGGGGGAATTTCCATAATTTTTGCCAGGGTCGGTGCCGTATCAAGGATAGACAGAGAAGAGGTCATCTGCCCCTCCTTCCAAATATCTGGCCCCCAGGCAATAAAGGGAACATTCATGATTTCAGGGATATTCTCAAAATGATGGTTACCGCTGCCACCGTGGTCACTTTGTATTACCAGATTATAGTCATTGTATTCCGAAAGGGAGGTAACAGCATTATAGATCTGAGCCAGGGCCTGATCCGCCTCCTGTACGGCGTTGAGATACTCTTTTGACATCCACCCGGCGCCATGGCCCACAAGATCGGTCCATTCCAGATAGACAAAACAAAAATCCGGGCCCTCGGAAACGATGTGGCAAACGGCCTCCCGGGCCAGCTGTCTTAACTGGGATTCATTACAAATTTTACGATAAAAAGAGAGATCCATGACCCCGGGAGGTGCCAGATTACGCAAATGATCCCAAGAATATAATGCCGAAACCACCCTGCCATGGCTCTTGACATGGGTAAAAAAACTCTGGGACAGTGCCGAGGTATCGGGCAGTCCTGTGTTGGTGGTCACCCCGTGGGCATAGGGGGCAAGGGAGGTGAAGATGGAAAAATGGGCCGGCAGGGTCAGGGGGGGGAAAACCGTTTTCATTTCCAGAGAAAAGGCCCCATTTTCCATTAAATGGTCAAGTGTAGGGGAATACCCCCTGTTCAAGGCATCGCTTCGAAGCCCATCGATCAGAACAAATATCAGTTTTTTCATCATAAGGCCTTTTTTCGTCTCAAAAATTCATATGCCAGGGCTCCGCACAGGGTGAGGCAGATAAACACGACACCCAGGGCGTTCATGGCCGGACTGATAAACACCCGCAGCCGGGTGCCGATGAAGATAGGCAAGGTCTGCTCAATGCCGATGGCAAACAAGGTGGTATTATAATTCTCAAAGGACTGCATGAACGCCAGGGCTGCGGCGGAAATCAGAGCCGGTTTTAAAAACGGCAAGGTGATTTTCCAGAACACCCTGCCGTGGCTGGCCCCCAGATCAAAGGCGGCCTCCTCCTGGGTGCGGTCAAACCGCTGGGCCCTTGCCATGATCAACAGCATGCAATAGGAGACAATAAAGGAAGATTGTCCCATGACCGCGGTCCAAAGACCTCCGGGAATATTCATCTGTGCATCCCAGAACAAAAAGGTGGAGATCCCAAGGACAATTCCCGGCACCAGAATGGGGGACACCATAAGGGCATAGAGCAGATTCTTTGCCCGGAAATGGAGCCGTGTCAGCAGCATGGCCGCGCAAAGCCCTGTGGGAACAGAAATGATCACCACGGCAACGGCCACCATTAAAGAGTTGAGAAGGGCCTCCCACATCACCCCGTCCCGGAAAAGTTCATGGAACCAGTGGAACGTCCCCCCCTGCCAGGGAATGGCCTGGGGTATTTCCGAAGCATTAAAGGCCACAACGGACATGAACCCCAGGGGAAGGAACAGGTATGCAAAAAACAGAACCAGATAAGAGTGGGTTATCCATCCCATCACTTTGTCGGATGTAATCATTTAATGAAATCCTTCAGCCCAACCTTAAACAATTTGAGCATGATAAAGATAAATACCAGGGACAACAACGCCAGCACCTCGGAATAAGCCGTACCCAAATTCCAGTTGGCGGTTTCATAGTTGGTATAGATGATCTGGGTGAACCAGAAAGAGGAGGGACTGCCCAGAAGCTGGGGCGCAGCCACAGAACCAGCGGTGAGCATGAAGGTCATGATACATCCCACGGCAATGCCGGGCTTGGCGTGGGGAATCACGATACGCCGATGAATGGTGGGCCAGGAAGCCCCAAGATCCCTGGCACCGTCCACCTGATTCTGGTCCAGGCTCTCCATGGCGTTGTACAAAGGGAACACCATGAATAAAATATAGGCATACACCATGCCCAGGATCACTGCGGAATTGCCGGCCCTGAAATTGATGGGATCATGGATCAGGGAAAGCCCCATGAGGATCTGGTTGAGAATGCCGGCATCGGACAAAATCAACTGCCAGGCAAAAATGCGCAACAGCTCATTTATCCAGTAGGGCACCACAATGGCCATGAGCATCAGGGAAAGCTTAGCCCCCCTGGCCACCCGGGCCAGATAAAACGACACCGGGTAACAAACGGCAAGGGCCGTGGCCGTTACCAGTATACTGGACCAGATGGTCTTGATAAATATGGATCGATGCAAGGTATTGCTGAAAAGCGTCAGGTAGTTTTTCAGGGTATAGATATCTTCAGGCCCTCCGATTTTTCTTAAGGGAAGAAGGGGCCTGAAAGAGTAGTCAATGGCAATCAGCTGGGGACCGATCACCATGAAAAGCAGCCATGCGCCCACCAGGGTGAGCACCACAAAGGTGCCTGTTTTTCCAAAATTATGGATCATCTCAACACCACTGTATGTTCCGAAGAAAAGGTAATGTCAGCGAGATCTCCTTTTGCCAGTTGGGGTTGACGACCGTTGTTGCTCTGGCGCAGGGTCAACAGGGTACCGTCACCGGCGGCCAGTTCCATGGTCATGAATGCCCCTTCAAACCGCTGGCTGAGGATACGACACTCTATCTGATTACCGTAGCTGCCCGACCCGTTCACCAAAGCAATGGTTTCCGGCCGGATAAAGGCAATGGCACTGTATCCCGACTCAATGTTCAGTGGATTCCGGCAGGATAAGGTGCCAAGTTCGCTCTCCACCATGCACCCTTCCCTCTTGTTCTCAACCAGGGTCACCGGGATGGCATTGTTCTCTCCCACAAAGGAGGCAACAAAGGCGGTCCGGGGATGATCATAAATCTCCCTGGGGGTACCCACCTGCTCCAACACACCGCCCTGGGACATCACCCCCACCCGGTCGGACATGGTCAGGGCCTCTCCCTGATCATGGGTGATATAAATGAAAGTGACGTTGGTTTTCTGTTGAATCTGCCGCAATTCAGTGCGCATGTGTTTGCGCAGCTTCAGGTCCAGTGCGGAAAGGGGTTCATCCAGCAGCAGCACTGAGGGCTCCACAGCCAGAGCTCTGGCAATGGCCACCCGCTGCCGCTGCCCACCGGACAGATCGGTCACCCGCAGATTCCCTGTGTGTGGCAGATCCACAAGCTCCAGCAATGCCTCCACCCGGCTTTTTTTCTGGCCTTTCTCCATCCCCATGACATCCAGACCAAAAGCGATATTTTCCGCCACTGTCATCAGGGGAAACAGCGCCAGATTCTGGAAAATCATGGCAGTGGGTCGCTTGTTGGGCCCCACGCCCTTCATATTTATACCATTGATCAAAATTTCACCCCGGGTGGGTTCCAGAAACCCGGAAATTAATTTCAACAGCGTGGTTTTGCCACATCCGGACGGACCCAGAAACGAAAAAAAGGTTCCGGCCGGAATGTGAACATTTACCTGGTCCACGGCAGTGACCGGCCCAAAAGCCATGGTCACGTCCTTGATATGCACGTCATGTCCCACATTTGATGCCATTTCAATTACCTGCCTTGCAAAACCCATTAAAAACCAGACCTGCCACGTTCATCATGCCGCCTGGAATTGATCCCGGTAAACGGTTCTGGCAGGAACAAACCAGGCCGGTTCTGACACATACCACCAGAGCCGTTCCAGGGCATCCTGGGGATAGGCCTGGGCAAACCCTTTTTTGGTTTTTTCATCCAAAAGATCAGCCGCCCCTTTTACCACCGAGTTATACCCGGTGGCATTTGCCACCACCGCACCGGCTTCCGGTGTGTAGGCCCAGTTAATGAAGGCATAGGCCTGCTCCAGGTTTTTGGCGTTTTTCACGATGGCCATGGAATCCACCCAGGTCATGGCGCCCTCTTTGGGTGCCATATAGGTGAGGGGTTTTCCCTCTTTTTTCATGGTGAGAATGGGGCCGTCCCATGTCTGCCCGATGACACAACCATTCTGGAGAAAGGCCAGCTGGTGATCCTGGGCATTGTTCCAGAACATTTTAATGTTCTTTTTCTTTTCAATGAGAAAGGCAAGAATCTGATCATAGATCTTTTTCATCTTTTCTTCGGATTCATAGGTGTCATACATGCGGTTTGAGGGAACCTTTCCAATGGCATCCAGGTAAAGGCCGGTACCGATAAAAACTGAATGGGGGCGACAGGTGATCTTACCTGCATAGGCATCATCCCAGAGGTTTCCATAGGAAAGTTCTCCATATTTCAGATCCAGTTTTTCCGTATTAAATGCCATGGCCTCGGTGCCCCAGTCATAGGGAAGCCCCACCCGCTGTCCCCGGATAACACCGCCCAGTTTTTTGGACTTTTCATAAAAGGCTGATTCCAGATTGCTCAGATTGGGAATTTTACCCTCGTCAATCTCCTGGTAGAGATCAAAATCCATGTGCAGGGCAAACTCCGTCAATGAGGGCTGGGCAATGTCAAATCCCTTGGCCCGGGTGGCCCGTAATTTGTTCATGCACTCCTGGTTGGTGCTGTAGTTGGTCACCTTTACCTTGATGCCGGTGGCCTTTTCAAAGGCCTGGATCACTTCGGGTTTTGAGTAATCCGGCCAAGTAAATAAATTCAATGTGCCCGAGGAAGAGAGGGCATCCTTGATAAACCAGGGCCCCATGGATGCCGTGGCAAAAACGGCGGCACCTGAAGCGGCTTTTTTGATGAATGATCTGCGATCCATTGACGGGGTATTCTTTTCCATGATGAAATTCTCCTAAATTAATTATAATGACGAACACTGAATACCGCTTGATACTCCCCGGCTAAAATAATATCTGTCCAGTTCCATCAGCTGAATTTACCGCATGGGAAATTCAAGCCAACATATGAACCGGCAGCACCTTGCAATGCGCTGACAACAGGCAATCGCTCAAATTAGTATGGATGAGACGTCATGCACTTGAAGGGATACGGTATCAGGTGAATGTTATTTTTTTATTTTTCGTTGATTTGGGATTGATTAAATCTTGTCTTCATGAATGTTTACGGTTTAATGTGACATATTTTTTCACAAATCTTTCGAATCAGGTTGACGGTTAAGAGCAGGATAATCAGAGACAATGCCCACCACACCGGTGCAGAGGCCGTTCCTCTGCCGGACCAGAGGGCATAAAGATAAGGCGCAGTGCTGCAGTAGAAGGTGATGATTCCCCATCTAATTAAGTAAAAAAAATCCAACTCTTTTTCCCCCATGGATTTAAGAAGCCTGTGCCATCCGATAAAATATCCCGGTATCGTCACAAGATCTATCAACAGGAATATCCAGGGATTGATGCCGGACCGCGCCATGATGTCATACCCGGATATGAATTTAATCACATCATAAATACACAGGACCACCATGGCCCGGGCCATGTTCCGGCGGGTGGCAAGCCCCGTCAAGGCATCAAGATTCATATCTATATCTTGTCTTCCTGTACATTAAACGTAATTCTGGCTCCGGTGACGGAGCTGCGGCCGGTAAACAAAAAGGTGATCACCCAGACAAACTCCACCGCCAGAAGTGCCCCGGGGGACCAGAGGGCATCAAGTCCGATGTAAAGCCGGGGCAAATCCGCTGGAGGTACGGGAAATAAAGAAAGGACAAGTGCAAGGAGAATTGTGATTCCAGCCATGACCTGATAAGGGGTGACGGTGAATTTACCCCGAAAATCGGCCCTGAAGAATTCTGACACAATTCGCCACACCTGGGTGACCACCAGGGTTTCCACCAAGGCGGCTCCAAAGTGTCCGGCCAGAAACAACCAGGTACCCACCAGGGCACAGGCACTGTATAGGATGGCCGTTATAACCTGTATGGGAATGACCTGCTGTCCGTCCAGGTTTGATGCATAGGCGATCTTTTTTGTTTTCCCGTGAAATACCAGGCAGAACCCACGAAAAAGTTTACGAACCCGGGGGCTGCATTGATTCAGGGGTTTGCCATAGCAGCAACCGAAACTCAGGCAGGCCAGCCGTCCCATCCCTTCGCCAAAGGCATAGGCAACGGATATGGCAGCCAGAATCACCAAAACATGTACCGACTGCCCGGCAATGCCGCCAAAGGTATTGTTCATTAAAAAAGTAATAAGTGGGGCGGTAAGACTACCCACAAAAACAGCCCCGCCCACGGTGAGGGTGGCTTTCTTTTTCTCCACCAGCCGGGCGACAATACGGGAAGCGGGCATGCACACGGCAAGAATCAGGCCCGTGAAGATCCCCACCCATACCAGTGAAGCACCGGCAGCGGTTGCCAGAATAATGAAAATAATCACGGCAAAGCTGTAGGCAGTGGCACTCAATGCGCCGTAATATGTCAAATTCATGCCCTGCCAACGGCCCTGGGATGTCCGGGTGGTGGGCACCACGGCCATGATTTGCCATTTTTCTCCGGGCAGGGTTACAGTTCCCCACCAGATGGCTGCGGTAATGATCCCCCCAAGCAGGGTGATAAACACAAGTTGCTCCATTAGATGCCCCCTCCTATTGTTTCGCGCAGGTGGATTTCCGTCTCCACCAGTGGATGGTTAAAATAACGGGTAAAACGACTGCTGACATCCTGCCGTGTTCTGTTTTTCAACAGATCTTCGGAAAATTGACAGCGATTTTTTTGAAAGATTAAAACTGTGGTGGAACTCCCGGGACGAAACAAGCTTTTGGGCTGACCCGCCCGAATAAAAAGCCCTTTCTCCACCGGTACGGGATGATCATAACGGATGTCACTGTAGCACTGCTGGATGCGGCCGATCATCAGGGCCACGATTTCCACCATGGCCACCAGCCCCACGCCGGTGCCGTTTTTCACATCGGTGTCAATGATGGTGACCACCCGCCGATTTTTGGAAAGAGGGGTAACCGCCTGGACCACCGCACCAGGGTTGCAGGAGTGAAACAGGCCGTTGATCTCGTAAATATCCACTACTCTTCCGGAAACCGGGGCATGATTGTAATGGTACTTATCCGGTGTCAACCGGAATATGGCATAATCTCCATTGTGGAATGCTTTGAACCACTCTGGCTTGTCTTTACCGATGAGCTCGGCATAGGAAAAAAATTTTTCCTTGATAAAAAGCTTGGAAGATTTGTTGAAAGCACCGAACAAAACCCGGGCATCGGCTGGCGATACAACGCCCCTGGAATGAATTTCCATGGGGCGGACGTCCCAGTAACGAATTTGTCTTTCAAATATTTTGCGATAGGAAGAGAGCGCGTCCACCGGTCCATGGATATCTTTTTGGGAAATACCCAGCCGATTCAACACCTCTGTGGGTGTCATGCCCAAAGAGTGCAATGGAAAATCATAGTTTAAAAAGCCCAGAAAATTGGAAAATCTTCTGGACACAAGTAAATTAAAAAGGAACGGGGCGTTCTCCCGCACGGTGGCGTAAAGTGTCTGAACCACTGCATCTTGGTAAAGGGATTCTGTCATAGCGGCGGTGCTACCCCTTTCAATGTACTGGTGGGAAACAAGGTTCATTTTCTGGTCTTCCTGTCAATGTAAATGATGATAATATGGATAAGCGGCAAAAGCACCTCCCGGGAAAAGCCATTGTTGTAAGAAAACATTATCAAAAGATCATTGTTTTTTGATTTGGTGTTGATTATGAATTGATTATTTTTCAGGTGAATTGGGGCTGGGGATCAAGAAATTTTTCGAAGATTTTATTTCACATCAGTCCAATGGATAAATCTGCCCTTTATTATTGCACAGATGTTGTGACTGAAAAGGCGGGCGGTTTTACGGGTCCGGTTCACCATAATAACGGAAAGCTGCCTGTGAGCCACCTCTTTCTTAAGCACCTTGATGATGCATGATTTACTGGAAGTGTCCAATTCTGTAAAAGGGTCATCCAGAAGTAACAATCGAGGATTGGAAGCAAGTACAGCAGCGACTTGAAGTCGTTTCAACTTCCCCCCTGAATAGGAATCGATCATCTCATCCATACGAGCAGGGTCAAGTTCAAACAGCTCCAACCATTGCCGTGCCATGTGCCGGATGGTTCCCAAATGACGCATTCCCATGGTCAGGAGCCCCTGGGCAATATTTCCTCCGGCGGTGATCTTCATTGATAATTGTCTGTGAGCATTGCACTGCACATAACCGATCTGGGAGCGAACAATCTTTTTTAAGGTGATTTCATCGGTTCTGCAAAGGTTGACCTGCCCTTCTGAAGTGTTAAAACGTATGGCTCCATTGGTGGAGGGAATACACCCGGCAATGCATTGCAGCAGGGTGGACTTACCAGAGCCTTTTCTGCCCACGATATTCAGGACTTCGCCTGGGGCCAGGTCAAACTCAATGCCGTGTAATACCATTTTTTTGCCGTAAAACTTGGACAGATCCCGGACGGAAAGCAGGGGTATGTTTCGGTCTCCAGGGTGAATAGCGGGAAATAAAGGCACGGTGTTATCTGTTGGTTTCATACAAGTGTGCGACAGGGTTCCGGGCTTTGATTGTTGTTGCGGCAGTACTCCCTGTCTGAACAAATCTGACAGGTTGAACCATTTGTTTTAAAAAGGGTTTCGCATAAAAAAGAGTTGGATGCACCACAGATGGCACACGCACCCGTCCATGTCTTTGCTTTAAAAGGAAAATCTTCAAAATCAAGACTTTTCACCCTTGTGAAGGGGGGAACGGCGTAGACTCTTTTTTCCCGACCGGCACCAAACAGGTGGAGGGCCGGTGATTGATCAAGTTTGGCATTGTCCCATGGGGGAATGGGGGAGGGGCTCATCATATAATGGTTGTTGACCCGAACAGGATGGTCAAAGGAAAAATCCATGGCATTGTTCCTGACAATTTCCTCGTACAATTTTACATACATGGATTCATACTCCTGAAAGGCATGCATGCGAGCCGCCCGGCACCTGTCCGGTTCAATGCGCTGCAACGGTTCCGGGCAGGAAACCTGATATACCACGATTTGATTTTTTGACAGCCCTGTTTCCGGTATCCGGTGACGGGTTTGAATAATGGTGGCATGGGAAGTCTTTTCCGTGGTACACACAGCCGCTGTTTTTTTAAAAAAATCCTTTATCCCCAAGGCATTCAGGGTATTGTCGTCTCCCTGGTCAATGACCTTGAGGGTATCGTTTTTCCCAAGGAGAGATGCGGTGATCTGTATGGCGCCGGTGCCCCATCCCCTGGGCAGGCCTATTTCCCCTACCACAAAGGGGACCTGGTATCCGGGAACAGCCACGGCCTTCAGTATTGCCCGGCGATTTTTTTTTATTGACCGAACGTCCAGGCATGCGGGCGAAGAAGGAAAGATCATACCGCAGGATCTCCAGGAACATCTGAGATGCCAGGGCCGGCAGTGAAACCCATGGCTGCCAGTTCTGCCTGGAAATCAACGTGTTGGGGAAGTGTCAAATTCTGGACAAACCCGGAGGATTCCACCGTATCGCTGTGGGAGAGAACAAAGGCCTGATCACAGCCCGGACAGGAAGCCTTTTCTGTGGAGGAGAGATCCTTTTTCACCGTATCCTCAAAGGAGCGTTCCAGTAGGGAAATGGAGATGGCCTTTCGCTCGTTGTGACCAAAAACAAGCCCGTATCCCCTTTTCAGAATTGCCTTTTTTTTAGGGGAAATTTTACGGGCTCGGTTGACCATGACGCACTCGGTGAGTTTGATTTTACCCATGGAAATTTTAAACCCCAGCTCCGGAGGAGTGATGCAGACCTCCACGTACCCGACCCTCAGCTCTGCCATGAATGGCTGGTGCTCCTGCCCTCCTTTCCGTTGCAGTGAATCGGCGCAGCCTAACAGGAAACCTTCGTCACCCCGGGCAAGGGCCTGGAGCCTGATGGAGCGCTCTGCCGGTATGGTGAGGGGTGTCCGGGTCAAGTCCGGCACAGGCTCACCAATGAGGGGTTCCGGGTCAGGGGGGAGGCATTTCTGACTTATCAGGAGATCCGTTACCCGGGGGAATGATTGAAACCGTTGGGAAACATGAAGAGACTCATCCCAGTCGAATTCCTTATTTTCCGGGGAGGAACACGGTGGGTGGGAGTCTATTTTCGGACCATCCCCATGATCCCCATGGGGTTCAAAACTGAGGACCCGGTACCCGGAGTCAAAGGAGGGGCCAAGAATCTGCCCACCGGGAATATCTTTGAATATCCCTGATATCCGTCGTATTATCTGCATCTTTTCTGTATTCACAGGCTGGGAATAACCATACAGTGGCAGCGTCTTTCGAAACATCCGCACCAGAAAAACAGCTTCAATGATGTCCCCCTGGGCCTGTTTAATGGCCCAGGACGCAATATTGGCATCATAAAGGGCACCTTCAGCCATGACCCGTTCCACGGCAAGCCCCAGCTGGTGCTCAATCTGATCTGCCCTGATTTCAGGAATGTCACATGGCCCCCTGCCCCTGAGGATGGTCTGTTTCCGGGACGCGTCAACGGCATCTATCACTTCGTTAGTACGGCTGTTCATGACAAGACCTCAATGGATATCGTGCGCGGGATGGCCACAAAAGTGGTGTGGCTGACAAAGACCATGTCCACCCCCAGGGGGCATTGATTTTTTAACTTTTTTCTATTGTGAAAAAAAGAGGTATTTACACCTTCAATGTGAAGTGTTGTACGGGTTTCAATGCCGGGACCTGTCAGAGATAATCCACCTGCACTTAGAAGATCAGGGGTTTGGACAATAAGAGTGGTTGCCGTTTCCGGAGACATGGCGGAACCTGGATAAAAACAGGTGGGGTCATTTAAATTTTCCCAACTGGTTTCCAGTGCAAACAGGGCATTTTTCGGGTTCAAGGTAGCGGATGCACCCGTATGAAATCGCAGCCACTGAATCTCTTCAGAACCGGTTCTCAAATTGGACCACAGCGGTGTTTCATCATCAAGCAATGCCAGGAGAATGGCTCCGGCCGCATTATGCAGTTCACCCGGTGGATTGATTTCCATCGGGGACTCCATGAGAGTGCCCGGATGGGCCATGGCCGTCAACAATCGTCTAAAGATGGCCTGGCTTTCATGGGCTTCAACCATAAATCCTTTTCTCATGAGCTTGAACCCCTTAACGGTTCTGCCTGGGAAGAACGGCCCATTCTGGAAGCCCGAGCAGCCTGGTTCAGCTGATCATCCCTGATCTTTTCTTTTTTCAGTAAGACCTTTAACAGCCCTGTTTTGATACGGTCGTGATAATCGGGGTCCTGCAACAGTCCATCAAACAATGCAGCCAGTTTTGCATGCCTGGGATTAGAGCCCATGACCCATGCAGCACCCTGCCAGGTACCATTGACTTCAAGTATGCATTTTGAAACCGTAACTTCCCCCAAGTTAAACCGTGAACCTGATCCATCTTTTTTACACTGGACCATGAAAAGCCCCGTTTCAGGGGGGGTTATCAAGGTAAAAGAGACCTTATCGTCCAATTGCCTGCGGGCAGCCTCAAGATCCGCCGGATCAGCTTGTGCCAGCAGGGCCATCCAATTTTGTCTGTTACTCTCGGTTTCAGGAATATTCGTGGTGTTGTGCATTTTATTTTCTCAATCGGATGACGACCTTTGTCCTGCAAATCAGGAATCATTAACTGCTAATCCATTTTAAACCAGATTAAACACCAAATGCGTTAGCATCTTATTAAAATTTCATTATAAAACAATTAAAATATTTGAATTATAGTCAGATCTTGACCTGCCCACAACAAGCTATTGTTGCCCGACTCTGGGGAGCACCACCTGAAATCGAGATCAAGTGACCTAACATACTAATTTCTCCATAATTAATTTAATTTTTTTCACCCCCCCCTAACAAAAACCTAACACAAACCTAATAAACCATTGAATCAATAGAAAATTATCCTAACACAATCCTAATATTTTCCTTGACCCATAAAACCAGAATTGATACGTTGGATTCAAGCAATTCTTTTCCGGAACATCTCATCTATTTTTTTTCTGAGAATTCTCCCCGGCACTTCCTGTGGAAAATCTGGCATTATCCCGTGGTGTTTTTTGTGGTTCCGGATGGTTAATTATTTTTTTATTTTGGTGTGATTTAAGGTTTTATTCTTATCCCACCACAAACTGACTTAAGGAGGTCGACCATGAAATTTATCCCTAAAGGCATTACCCCTACCAATCTGGCCATCGGTGCCGGTATTGTGGTATTGACACCCATTGTACTTCCCCTGCTGGGCAGTATTGCAAAGCCCATTTTCAAAGCTGCCATCAAAGGTGCCCTGGTAACCTATGAAGGAACCCGGATGGCCATTGCCGAAGCCAAAGAAGCCATTGAAGACATCACGGCCGAAGCCAAGGCAGAAATTGCTCAGGATGGAGCTGCCGAGGCTGCTGAAAGCTGATATTTTTGTTTTTAACCGACAATTCCCGTGGTGGCCAGATCTGAAACATCGACTTTTACGGTTTTTTGTTTCCATAAATAGAAAATGAAAACCAGGTCGACACTGCGGGGTTGTCGCCATTGCAATAGCATTGATTTTATAAGAGGCAAGATATGACACCCAGAGCCGCCGTTGTCCATGAACTGAGACACCGGGTTCGTATCCGCATAGCGGGTGCAAAAAACAGTGGGGGAAATTATTTCCAACACATTGAATCCCATTTGAAACAGGCGTTTAACTACCACCACATCAGTGTCTCCCCGATTACCGCCACTGTTTTACTCATTGATCCGGCCCTGGATCTGGATGCGGTAGCCCAATACTGCCGGAAAGCAGAGCTATTTGATGTAAATTCCCGGGGGGAAGCGCCTGAAGGTAATATTTTCAACCTTGCCGGCACCTTATTGGGTGGCATGGACCGCGGCATGCGCCGCATCACCGGCAATAAGCTTGATACTGCCGGATCTGTTTTTCTTATATTGATTTTTCACGCCATGGTGGAGATGTTCCGGGGCAACTTAAAAATGCCGTCCTGGTTCACCGCATTGTGGATGGCATGTACTCTTTATAATCGACAAAATTCAGCCCGAGGCATTGGAAATATATCTGATTTTCCGGTGGAGGACGGCGGGGACAGTTGTGAATGATACCAAGACTATACACCAGAAAAAAAATGACAACCATTACGGCTGTTCATACCCATGTTCCCGGCAGAGTTCGTTTTTATGTACCGGGACTGAAATACCGGAATGAATTCAAGCTGGCCCTTGAAGCCCTGGCTCAGACCCGGGAGGATATTTTTCTATGCAGGGCCAGTACCATAACCGGTAAGGTACTCATCCATTTTAATACAGCCACTGAAAAAATAAAAATTGTAACCCTTATTGGAGATATCCAGAAGAGCTTGCCCAGGCAGTCTTTTACGGCCGGTGAGGGAAAAAAAGCCTCCAAGGAAAAAGGCCGGGGCAAATCCGCCGTTCAAAGGGCAATTAAGTCTGTATCCGCCTTTATGGAAGGCGGCGGAGAAGCCGGCCCGGATAATTGGCATGATAAACCTGCGGACCAGGCACTTGCCGCCTTTAACAGCCATCCAGATGAGGGGCTGTCACCTGAAGCTGTTATTAAAATGCGCAAGGTGTACGGAGACAATGTCCTTCCCCGGACTTCATCTCGTTCCGGCCTGAAAATTTTCATGGAGCAGATGAATTCCCTGCCCGTCTATCTTCTGGGGGCAGCAGCCGGTGTTTCCGTACTCACAGGAGGTCTGGTGGATGCGGCCATTATTTTCGGAGTGGTCATTGCCAATGGTTTTATTGGATATGCCACAGAAACCCGGGCCGAAAAGAACATTGATGCCCTCAATGATCTTGTCCATCACATGGCTGAGGTAGTACGGGGGGGGAAACCCATGTTTATCTCTGCTGAAGAAGTGGTTCCCGGAGATGTGCTGCTGCTGAAACCGGGAACCTATATTCCCGCTGACAGCCGGATTATCCAGGCAAGCAACCTGACCATTGATGAATCCATGCTCACCGGTGAAAGCATGCCTGCTAAAAAACACGCAGCTGTTATTGATAATGCCCAGACGATGCTGGCTGACCGGAAAAATATGGCCTTTATGGGGACATGCATAACCGGGGGGCAGGGAAAAGCCGTGGTGGTGGCCACCGGAGCCCATACGGAAATCGGCGCACTAAAAAATTTGCTCAATGAGACCGACACCCCGGAAACCCCCATTGAGCGGCAGCTCGATGCCATCGGTAACCAGCTGATCTGGATGTGCGGTGCCATTTGTACCGGAGTGTTTGGACTGGGATTGTTAAGGGGATTTGGCTTTCTTAATATGCTTCGCATGTCCATTTCCCTTGCAGCGGCGGCCGTTCCCGAAGGATTGCCGGCCATGGCCACCATTAATTTTGCCATTGGTATCAACCGCATGAAAAAAGATAATATTGTGGTCCGTCACCTTCCGGCAGTGGAAACCCTGGGGGCCATCCAGACCCTTTGTCTGGATAAGACCGGTACCCTTACGCGAAATCAGATGCGGGTGACCACGATTCATACTGCAGATGGGTGGTATGACATGGATGGAGATACTCTGAATTGTCGCAATGACGGGTCTTGTATGGATCATAGCCTTTCTCCTGTGGCCCTGAAAGAAATTATTAATGTATGCGCCCTTTGCTGTGAAACCAAGATCAATGGCCTCTGTGCCGACGGCCGGCTGGATATTTCCGGATCTGCCACGGAAAGTGCCTTGACAGGATTTGTCAACGATACGGGCGTGGATGTAAAGAAAATCCGCAAAGCCTCTCCACTGGTGACCATCCACCATCGTTCCGAGCAGCGTCTTTTCATGAGTACAGTCCATGAAACACAAGACAAAGACTCGTATATGGTCATGGTCAAGGGCAGTCCCCTGGATGTTCTGGCACGGTGTGACACCATTATCGTGGATGACCGGGAAATTCCCCTGACAGATCAATTGCGTGGGGGCATCATTGCGGCCAACAGCAACATGGCAGAAGATGCATTAAGGGTTCTGGGACTGGCCTTTCGTCATATAGGTGCCCATGATACAAAGGAACCCGAGGAAAACATGACCTGGCTTGGACTGGTGGGTATGATGGATCCCCCACGACCGGGCATAAAAGCGTTATTGGGCCGTCTGCACGCAGCAGGGGTCCGCACGGTTATGATCACAGGGGATCAGGAAATAAGTGCCTGCGCAATTGCCAGACAGTTGAACCTTTCCCATGGGGAACCCCTGGAAATCATGGATGCCCGGGAATTAAACAGTCTGGATGAGGCATCTTTGATTGAACGGGCCCCGTCCATCCATGTCTTTTCCAGGGTTACACCCTCCCAGAAATTAAAAATTGTCAAGGCAATCAAGGCATCGGGACACACCGTGGCCATGACCGGTGACGGGATTAATGACAGCCCCGCCCTTAAGGCTGCAGACATTGGAATTGCCATGGGAGAAAGCGGTACTGACCTGGCACGGGATGTGGCCGATGTGGTATTAACCCGTGATAATCTTGAACTCATGGCAAAATCCCTGGCCGACGGACGTACCATTTTTCATAATATTAAAAAATCAGTACATTTTTCTCTGGCCACCAACATCAGCGAGATCCAGTTGCTTATTACGGCCATTGCACTGGGATTGAACCCGCCACTTAATGTCATGCAGCTGCTGTGGATTAATCTGATTTCTGATATTTTTCCGGGCCTTGCATTGTGTGCTGAAAAACCGGAAACCGATGTCATGGAACATCCCCCCAGAGATCCGGAAGCACCGTTGTTTGAACGTCGGGATTTCAGCCAGATGATGATGGAATCCACCTCCATGACCTGTGGTGCTCTTGGAGCATTTCTTTTTGGTATATCCCGGTATGGGGCAGGTGCCCGGGCCGGAGGCCTGGCATTTCATTCATTGACCATCGGCCAACTTCTCCATGCATTGACCTGCCGTTCTGATTCAGCCGGTCTCATGACACGAAAACGTCTGCCCCGCAACGGTTATCTCAACTGGGCCGTGGGTGGCTCCATTGCTGTTCAGGTTCTGACAATGTTTGTACCGCCCCTGCGCTCCCTGCTGGGACTCAGCGCCATATCCCTGATGGACGGTGCCGTCATCGGTGGAACTGCATTGATGCCGCTTATTATCAGTGAAGTGGGAAAAATGAACAATGAACACAAGGCCCTGGCCGAAAATCGGAAAAAGGATGTCGCCGCGGACCCAGATGATATTTCCCAGGAAGATTCACAGGACCATGGGGCAACCTGCGACGACAGCCGGGTCATGGCTGCCATTAACAAGATAAATGATACCGACGACATGGACGATGAGCTTTCTTCGGAGTTCATTGAGGTTGATTATAAAACCCTCTGCAATTAACCTCCTGCTCATATAAGGTTGTTTCAGGGGACCAGATAATCTCATTTCCAATATTTGTTGTGGGCAGGGGCGGATCAGAATACGGTCTGCACATGGCAGTAGAATAAACGGGGCTATCCTGAAGAGATGCCTGCCAAATATAAAGGTAATTCTATAAATGACTGATTTTTTTATCACATATATATCCAATACATCTGCACCTTTACTTTTTCTCACCATTGCCGTCTTGATTTATTTTCTGGGTAAAGGAGCAGATATGCTGGTGGATGAAGCGGTCTCTCTTTCCACACGTCTTGGAATTTCCAAGGTGCTCATCGGGGTGACCATTGTCAGCCTGGGCACCACGGTGCCGGAAGCTGCTGTTTCCGTGCTGGCCGCCATAAAGGGTCGTCCGGAAATTGCATTGGGCAACGCTGTGGGATCCATTATCTGCGATACCGGCCTGATCCTGGGCTGTATTACCTTGTTTGCCCCCATTTCCCTGAAAAGCCGTATTATTCATCGGCAGGGCTGGCTTCAATTAATGGCGGGTCTGCTTCTGGTGGCTTCCTGTATTCCTTATTTCAGTGACGGGCACATATTACAGACCGGCGGGTTACTGCCCCGGTTCATGGGACTTGTGTTTCTGGTACTTCTGGCATTGTACCTTTGGGGATCAATCATGTGGATGAAAGATGATCCCAAGGAAGAAACCGGTCTGGAAGTTGATGCAGATAACCCATCTGCATCCACACCGGTGATTCTGGGAAAAATTATCTTTGGTTCCATGCTGGTGGTGGTTTCTTCCCATTTTCTTATCCCCACGGTTCAGGAATCTGCTCTTCGTCTGCACATACCAGAAGGGATCATCAGTGCCACTCTTATTGCCTTTGGAACATCCCTGCCGGAACTTGTCACTGCTGTTACAGCTGTACGCAAAGGATATGGAGAACTGGCCCTGGGAAACATCATTGGGGCTGATATTTTAAATGTGCTTTTTGTGGCCGGAGCATCGGCATCTGTAACCCATGGCGGTCTGGAAGCACCTGTTCATTTTTTCACCCTTTTGTTTCCGGCCATGCTTGCAACCTTGATCATTTTTCGCCTGGGAATTCATTTTTCAGGATCTGTTTTTAGAAAACCTTTCAGCATCATGTTGTTGAGTATTTACGCATTTGCTACACTCTCCAGCTATTTTGGATAGTCAAATCAATTCGTAAAACATATTGGGGTTTTCTGCACCAATGGCAGGATATCCTGAGTTCAACCATGGGCAATGATATTTTTTAATATGAAAAGGCAACCTCTGCAGAGCCGCCCCCCCGATGGGCAATAGGAATTGGACAATTGAGCTGTCTACAGTTCCGGTCCGGGCCCATTGCCCGACGGGGGGCGGCGGTATAATACCATTTTCTATATTTGTTGTGTCCGGCAGGACATGACCGTTTATATGAAATACACCGCACACCCGGGGAGTATTTCAATCTTTGTTGTGGCGGTACGAGGTCATAATGCGGTCCGCCTGTGGCGGTTATAAGCCAGATCATCATAAGGGGAAAATCATGTACTGGATTTCAATTTCAACGATTAGTGCGCTGTTTTATTTTTATTGTAAAGGAAAAAAGAACAAGGCCATGCCATGGGAATCCCCGGCGGTAAGGGATGATCCCCCCGGTGCAGAGACTTCAGCAGATGCAGAGGAAGTTGTGGATGAACCGGCAGATCTTTCCGACATCAGCACCCCTGCTGAATCTGAGGAAGAATCTGCTTTAAAAGATTCTGAAAACGGCGCAGAAATATCAGTGTTAGAAAAAATAAAAGAAGCTGCAGATGTTGTTGAAGAAACGGAAATTTCTCCCCAGGAAAAAGAAACCTCCCCGGAAGATGACGTTTCCGATCATGCCGTTGCAGAAGATGAAAAGTTCAACATGACGGAAAATGGTGATGGAGAGAAGGCCCTCCGGGAAGGCATTGATGAAAACACAGACCGTCTCCAGCAGGAGAGGAATGGTGGGAAAGAAGATTCTCAGGAATCAAATCATAAACAGGATGTATCTGATGAATTCTGGGAAAAATCTGAACATATTATGGCCATGGAATCCCTTTCTGACAAAGTGGACCCATGGGAATGGCATAGTGTTTATATGCGGGGAATCGAGGATGCATATAAAAAAAGATCAACTGATCCCCGGATGATAGACATTGTTGTTATATATGGAGAACGTTATATTGAACATTTCCCCAGGGTTAAATCAACGATATTTGAGCATCTCGGGGACAGTCCCCGTGTTGTATCTGTTTTTAAGCATCTGGCCATTGTACTGGATGAAATCCAGGCCTATGATGATGCCATCAAGGTTTGCAATACAGCCATAGATCATGGGCTTGAAGATGGCACACGCACGGGGTTTATTGGACGTATCAAACGGATTTCACATAAAAAACAATTTTAATAAATCCATTTATCAATGGGTGTGTTGCCGTTGTACAATTATTTTCTTACCCCAGGCCCTGTGTTCAAAAAAATCAGATAAATGCGGCAATATAGGAAAGGCCATTGGCCTCCAGCACCTGCCCCGCAAGCCATGAAAAGGTTGCCTTGCCGACTTTAACGGCAATTTTTTCATGGCTTTTTTCCATCTTTGCAAGGCTTTTGCTCCGGGTGCTGACATGGCAATTGTTTTTATTCAGTATTTCTAAGAATTTATCAGAAGAAACCCTGCTGGGGTCAAACTCTACAACCACGCTTCCGGTTAAAGCATTGGATTTTATCTGCTTAACCCCGTCAACCATCAGCCATTTTTTTACATGATTGAGCCGAGTGGAATCATTTTTCATTTTCTCCAGTTTGATTCTGATTCTGCCGGGCACGTTATGAACGATATACATATTAATTAACCTCCGGGTCATGGCACATCTATTGTCAAACGCCACCTTTATGATAACGCCCCTTGGGGACGTCCATTGACATAATTTATATGTATACCCTCCTATTATTGGTTTTTTATTAGCAAATTATAAAAATAATGTTAACTGAATGTTTAAGGGAGTTGCTGGGCTTGCCTTTCATCTAAAAAATTGCAACAGACACGCTTTGCATGCTGATGAATTTGGTTCTGCTGGCAGCAGTGCCTTGCTTTTTGCGGGGTCAAAGGCGCTGCTGCCGGATGGGTATTTAATTTTTTCTTAAAGGATTTCCGAAGCAAGTTCTGCCAGTTCTGAGCGTTCCCCCTTTTCCAGATTGACGTGGGCATACAGTTTCTGCCCCTTCATCTTTTCAATGATGTAGGCAAGTCCGTTGGTCTGGCTGTCCAGGTAGGGGTGATCGATTTGCATGATATCTCCGGTAAAGACAATTTTAGTGCCTTCCCCTGCCCGGGTGATAATTGTTTTCACCTCATGGGGGGTGAGATTCTGGGCCTCGTCAACAATGAAAAACACCCGGACAATACTTCTTCCCCGGATATAGGAAATTGGGGTGATAACGATTTTTTCATCTTCAATGAACTGGGAAATGGGTTTGGATTTACCGCTTCCACTTACATTTACCTGGTTTTGCAATACAGACAGATTGTCATAAAGGGGCTGCATATAAGGGTGCAGCTTGGAAGCCACATCCCCGGGGAGAAATCCCAGGTCTTTGTTACTCAGGGGGACCACTGGCCGGGCAATAAAAATCTGCCGGTAACTGCGTCGTGTTTCCATGGCTGCTGCCAGAGCCAGAAGGGTTTTACCGGTTCCTGCCTTGCCAGACAAGGTAACAAGAGGAATATCCGGGTTTAGCATGGCGTTAAGGGCAAAGGCCTGCTCGGAATTTCTGGGTTTTATTCCGTAACACACCCGGGACTGGATGCGGCGGATGGTGTTTCGCCCCGCATCAAAAAATGCCAGTGCAGAACTGGAGGCGTTTTTTAAAACAATGTTTTGATTGGCAAGAAGGTCAGATTCTGGCTGCAGAGAGGACGCATCCAGCTCAAAGGGTTTCTGGAATATCTGCTCCAGAAGTTCATGGCGTATGTCTTTAATCATCTGCATACCGCTGTAAATATCAGAGGGGTTCTGCACATACTGGGACTGGTAATTTTCGGTTTTTAAGCCGATGGAGCGGGCCCTAAGGCGCAGGTTGACATCTTTTGTGACCAGCACCACTTTGTTAAAATCGTGGGCCTTGGCATGGCAGTAAGCAATATTGATGATGCGTACATCCGATGTGATATCTTTAAAATTACTTTTAATCTTTTCATCCATGGGGGTGTCCAGAAGAATGGAAATGGTTCCCTCTCCGTTTTCAATGGGAGCGCCTCCGTTGAGCATCCTGTCACTGGACAAAGCATCCAGTGTTCGCAAAAAATCCCTGGCATTACAGTTGATTACATTGTTGCCTTTTTTAAATCTATCCAGTTCTTCAATGACGGTGATGGGGATACAGATATTGTTGTCCTTGAATTGATGGATACAGCCGCTGTCGTGGAGAATTACGTTTGTGTCCAGTATGAATTTTTTTTTCATGGCAGCCTTGCTTGGTGGGGTTATTGTCATATTAATTTTCTTGCTTTAACATGTTAGGAAAACCGTACACAGTAATTGACGTCTGACAGAACAGAGAATGACCAAGATAAGTCTAACCGCAGGCCACCCTGAGCAACCACAAAAGTTCAGACTTACAAAAAAAAACGGTATTGAACTGAACTTCAAGGTGACCCACCTCTACGAACTCCAGGATGCGCAGCTGGATAGGGGAGTTGAGACCATCTACCATTGGGCCAATTGGGTGGGTATTCGGTTTGCTATCAAACCCGGAGATCGGATAATCAGATTACACACCCTCCATGGCACGTAACTCGTAACGCATCACCGTTTCCACGGGCTGGGGCTCCTCTGTTTCACCATTGAGATAGACCATGATGTCAGCGCTGACAATGCCTTTTTTACACTGCTTGGCCTGTTTTTTCAGCGTGGCAATGACGTTACCGGCCTTTTCAATGGAGCAGTGCCGGCAGGTTTGCCTGGGAAGCTCCAGCACGGCAACAGAAACGGTGATCAAATCAATTTTTTTAAGAATGCCCTCTCTGTCCTTTGCCACCATGAATCCCTTTTCCATGGTTTCCTTGTCATAAAAACTTTCTGCATTTTGCTGAAATCGCCGGGCAAGCTGCGCCATCTCGGTCTCCACTTCACAGCGTTCCATATTTTTAATGCCCATGAAAAAATCATCTCCCCCCACATGCCCCACAAACCGGTTTTCCGAAAATTGGGATTTCCTCAACAGATCGGCAAACATGAGGATCAGCCGATCACCGCTTCGGAATCCATACTTGTCATTGTAGGGCTTGAAATTATCAAAATCAAAATAGACCAGGTGGTAGGTGGCGGAAAAATCAGACAGGCTTTTACTGAAATACTCATGAATCATGGTATTGCCGGGAAGTTTGGTCAACGGATTCTGATTTCTGGCAAGGGTGAGATTTTTTTCATTGATAATTTTTAACATGGCCTGGGTACTCAAAACCCCGACATACTTCATATCGTCCACCATGATGAGCCCCTCAGTGTTGCTGCACTGTGTGAAGATCTCAATGAGTTTTTCAACCGAGGAGTGGATATCAGCCGTGGGCATTTTTTTGGTGAATTTTGAAATATTCTTGCCAAAAGAGGGATTTTCCAGCAGCTGACGTCCAAATTTAGAAAAAATATATTCATTGAAAGCGGTCTCACAGACCACCCCCACGGGTTCTTCATGACGGGTTATCACTGGAAAAAATCCCCCATGTCCCCCTTTCCTGAATTGATCCAGAATGGTGATGATATCGCAGTCCGAGAACACCGGTTTAATGTAACTGATCTCGTTGACAATAAGAGATCTGTCTTTAAAAGCACCATTTCGCTTCTCTTCCCGGGAGATGGCATCGATTTTATCATACCGGATTTTCAACTCGTCCAGATCCAGCTGGGGGTACTGCACAAAATACCCCTGGATCATATCACACCCAATTTCCTTACACTGGGAATACTCATCCCTTGTTTCAACACCTTCAGCCAGCACAAGACTTCCCATGAAATGGGCAAAATTAACAATGGTGGAGACCACCAGCCGTTTTTTGGGATCGTTTCCCATGTTCTGGATAAAAAATCGATCAATTTTAATGTAGTCTGGCTCTGCATAATACAGAAGCTGGAGCCCTGAAAATCCGATGCCGCAATCATCAACTGCAACTTTATACCCCTGCTGTCGATAGGCACTGAAGGTTTTGGGGATATCCATACCCTCATGGAAGGGATGTTTTTCCGAAATTTCAAAACAAAGATCATCATGGGAATATCCATATTCCATTAACATATCCATGGTATTTCCCGGGGCATAATCCCTGGAATCAAACAGGCGGTTATCCAGGTTGTAAAACAATTTGATATGACGATGCCCTTTAAATTCGGCAAACTTGCCAATGGCTTTTCTGCGCAGAAAAAGATCCACCTGGTGAAGTACCCCATCCTGGTACGCACAGTCAAACACATCACCAATTGAATCGAATCCGGCTGCCTCCCAGCATCGCAGCAGCGCTTCAAAGCCAAACGCATTTCCGGTGTGAATATTGACAATGGGCTGAAACGCATAGTCCAGTTTTGATAGACGCGTTAACCATTTTTCATAGGTAAGCTTTACCATATTATAACCATTTTCCTCAAATTACAGATAAGCAAAAATCATAGCATTTCGGGCTTGATTTTAACTTCATACCCTAGGTTGTGTTGACATTTCAGCGTAGCCATATCAAAACGGAGGCAAAACGGATAAAATGCATGTAATTCTTTGCCCATTTTTCAAACCGTGAGAAGACCCAGCGGCACGCACAATGGTTCTGTCGATCATAATGCTTTCCATATCTGGATCATTGGCAAAATAGGAGTGCATCTGTGCCCAAACGCTTTTATCTCCCCATCTGATAAAACGCTTGTACACACTGTTCCATTTACCTCTGTTCGACGGAAATAATCGCCTTTGTGCACCACTTCGAAGCACCTAAAGTATACGGCTTCGACAAATTTTCGACAGGATTCCTTTTTGCCAATATAGATGCTATTCAGCTTTTTCAGAAAAGCCAATATTTTAACCCACACAGAGTCTGATAAATTTGCGTTGCTCATAATATGCCCCTCAATTATTAAATTTGAAGAAATTATGAGCAGAATACAAAATGTCAACAGAACCTAGGTCAGTTGCTGCCTCCGGTAAATATGGGGTGTTGCCGAATATTTACGATAGGCCACGTTAATGTTCGATATTAACTGACATGTATGAGAAAATGATCAGTTTTTTGTTAGGCTAAAATTAAATTCTTATCTCTGATTCTCGTGTTGTTTTGGCAAGAGAATTAGAAAATTTTTTTGGTTCTGGCTTGTCCAGGTCAGGATAAAAAAAAGTGATGTAAAAGCGGCCGATATTATGACCAAGCCCCCATCAGATTTGAATAATTTTATTCTGCATGGCAAACCGGGACAGTTCGGCATTGTTTCTCAAATTAAGTTTTTTTAAAATCCGGGACCGATAGGTATCAACGGTTTTAACGCTCAGGTGATAGCTGTCTGCAATTTCATGGTTGGTCTGGCCCAACGCCAATTTTCGCAGCACCTGGAGCTCCCGCATGGAAAGCGATTCTGCATCGGATTTAAACTTATCGCCCCTGATAACCCGTAATGCCAAGGCTTCACTAGCCTTTTCCGTGAGATACAATCCACCTGCATACAGCTTTTTCACCGCATCCACCAGCTGTTCCGGTGCCGCCTGTTTGGTGACATACCCCATGGCTCCTGATTCCACCGCCCGCACCACATACTGCTCTTCATCGTGCATGGTCAAAATCAGCACCGGCATGGAAGGGGCAAGGGCCTTTAACTGGGCCACAACCTCCAGGCCATCCATGCCGGGCATGGAAATATCCACCACCGCCACATCGGGTCGAGTATCCAATGTTTTGGAAATGGCCTCATTGCCATCTGCGGCCTCGGCAACCACCTCCATGTCACCACTTTCTTCTATTATCCGGCGCAAGCCTTCCCTCACAATCTGGTGATCGTCGGCCAGCAGCACTTTAATCATCATGTTTCCTTACTCCCTTTTCACATGGCAGCAGACCCGGGTACCCTGGCCATGCCCACTGTCAATAAGCAAATCGCCCCCCACCAGGGTAGCCCGCTCCTTCATACCGGTGAGCCCCAGCCCCACGGATTCGTTCTGATCTGATTCAATAAAACCCGAACCATTATCGGTTACGCACAAGACAAGGCTGCCGCCGGTTAATTTCAGTTCCACCTTGATGGATGTGGCACCGGCGTGGCGTACGGCATTGGTCACGGCCTCCTGGGCAATGCGATAAAAGGCTGTGGCCAGGGTATCGTCCACCTCCGGCACATTATCATGGCGAAAAATACAGGAAATGTCTGATCTATCCTCAAAATCACGGGTGAGAATCTCCAGTGCCGCCACCAGTCCCAGATCATCCAGCACACCGGGGCGAAGCCGAAAGGCCATACGCCTGACATCTTCAATGGTATCATCAATGAGCGATGAAATACGCCTGGCCCTGAGGGCAGCGTTTTCATTGGATACCATGAGATTTTTTTCCAACCACACCGTATCCATTTTAAGGGCAGTGAGAATCTGTCCCAGGTGATCGTGGAGTTCCCTTGCCAGCTTTCGCCGCTCATTTTCATGGGCTGCCATGATTTTACCGGACAGTTGCCGCAGGGTATCGCGCACCTTTCTCAATTCCAGGGTCCGGGTCTCCACCTGGTGTTCCAGATCCTGGGAATACCGGGCAAGCTTTTCTTTTGCCTGCTCAAGATCCTTCTGGACCTGATTTTTTTCCGTGACGTCCACACTTACGGCAAGGGATCGTACCACCTTCCCATCATCGTCTCTCACCCCGAAGCAGGAAAGCAGAATTTCAATGTGCTCACCGTTTTTTTTCACATATGTATAGGGTACATCCTTACAGAAACCCGTCTTGAAAAACACCGGAAAAATCAATTCTTCGGCAATTTTTCGGGAGGATTCTGTGTAAAATCCCGTGAGAGCTTTTCCAATGACCTCATTTCTTTCATACCCCATCTTATCCAGCCAGTAGTCACTGACCCGGATGACCCGCCCGGTGGTATCAATGGAATGCAACATCACCGGGGT
The DNA here is from genome assembly GCF_054657595.1 of Desulfocicer niacini. NCBI lineage: Bacteria > Pseudomonadati > Thermodesulfobacteriota > Desulfobacteria > Desulfobacterales > Desulfobacteraceae > Desulfocicer > Desulfocicer niacini. The sequence goes on along the minus strand of NZ_BAAHYK010000017.1, from coordinate 95,169 downwards.
GTGATTGTAGATGTGGCGGTACCTTTCTTCACTGTATCTGAGCTCCTTTTCCGCCCGTTTCCTTCGGATAATCTCCTGCAGGGCCATGTGGTAAAGGATAAAAACAGAAATACCCACAAGAAGCATAATCACCACAATCACCGGACCGATCACCCGGACAAATGGGTCGGCCAGCTGCTTGCCTATATCTTCCCAACTTCTTAGGTGCACAATTTTCCAGCCCGGGAAATTATCAAGCGCCATGTCGGAGTAGAGAAACCGGGCACCGTTACGATCCACTGCGTTCTGTGCGTCTTCTTTTTCAAACCCCGTCCAGAGCCACGGTCCATCCCCGAATTGCCGGGAGGCGTTGATGGCATCAATGCGCTCCCGGGAAAGTGCCCACAACAGCATGAACCGCATCTCCGGTTTGTTGGCAATAAAAATAACCCCGTTGGCATCAGTGACAAGCAATACCCCTTCAGAACCGGCAAACAATTTTGATTCAATGCGTTCCACAGAAGATTTTATGACCGCCACACCCACAATCATCATGGCATGGCGGTCATAAACGGGGTAGCTATAATAAATACCCCGCTTTCTGGAGGTGGTTCCCTGGGCAAGGTAAACAGCCGCTGATCCAGTAACGGCATTTTTAAAGTAGGGTCTGAAGGAAAAATCTTTTCCCACAAAACTGTCGTAATCGTTGCGGTTACTGGATGCAATGGTGATCCCCTTTGAATCCATGAGGTAGCACACCTCAACGTTCAAAGATTTCAAGAAATTGTCCAGAATGCTGTCCACATTGCCCCGGGCCACCGGATCGTCTGTTTCCAGCACCATTCTAAGTTCTTTAAGTCCAGCCAGAATTTTTACCGGCCGGATATGTTCCGATAAAAAGGTGGTTAACTGTCGCCGAAGCAGTTCAAGACGGGTTCCAGCATGATCTTCGGCCTGGTTGAACACCGTTTTTCTCAACGAGAGATAATAAAGTCCCCCGCCGGTGGACACCGACAGAACGGCAAGAATGGCAAGCACAAGAACAATAACCCTTAACCGCATAAGCCCCTTTCCTGAAAATGAGATATTAACCAAGGTGAAACCACATCCTGCCAAGGCCCCACTGGCAGTGAACCCATCGTTAATTAAGCCAGAGACCAAAAAAGCGGGAATACGCCCTTTGTATGTTGCCAGCTTTTCCCTGCATAAGTCAATGACTTCTTCCTGCCTGAGGTGACTTCTTTCCCGGACCACCATAAAGGCTTTACTGGATTGCCCCCAGGGTTTCATGGGCCAGGTACCCTGTCAAAAGGCCAGGGGGCGATACCGTTAATTCCCGTTTTTTATCTTGACATATAATTTCCGCTCCTGTAGGAAATGATCTTAACGATTGTATGGATGGATGATTTTTAAATATCAGAAATATTCTTACAGCAGCAAAGGTGTACCTTTTCCTGTTTTTTTTAGAAAACCAATGAAACAGAAAAAGCACAATAAATTAAAGATGATCAATATGCTTATTCTCAACGTGCTACTATCTCTCATTCTTGTGGAGGTGATTATTATCACCCGACGGAGACGGGGCTGACTGTGGCATAAGCAATAAGAATTATTAAAAAAGCCGTTATCAGCCCCGGATGCTGATAACGGCTTTTTTAGTTTTATCAAACTTATTTCAACAGCTGTATCCAGATGGATACCGGAACATACTTTAAAATTTTACCAAGGAGATCAGATATAATGAGAAGCGACATTGCCAAAAAAGGCGTTGCACGGGCACCCCACAGGAGTCTGATGAAAGCCGTGGGATTCACGGATGAAGAAATCAAAAGACCGCTGGTGGGTATTGCCAATTCCGCCAACGAGTTGATTCCAGGTCACATGCACCTTGACACCATTGTAAATGCCGTAAAGGCGGGCATCCGCATGGCAGGCGGCACCCCCATGGAGTTTTCCACCATCGGGGTATGTGACGGCATTGCCATGAACCATGCTGGCATGCATTACTCCCTGGCCAGCCGGGAACTCATTGCCGACTCCATTGAAGTCTCAGCCACAGCTCACCCCTTTGATGCCCTGGTGCTGGTGCCCAACTGCGACAAGATTGTTCCGGGTATGCTCATGGCCGCAGCACGTCTTAACATCCCTGCCATCTGCATCAGCGGCGGCCCCATGCTGCCGGGCAAACATCCCCATGATCACACAAAAAAAATAGATCTAATCTCCGTCTTTGAAGCCGTGGGGGCTGTCAGTTCCGGGAAAATGTCCGAATCAGAACTGACCTTTATCGAAGATGCCGCCTGCCCCACATGCGGCTCCTGCGCCGGGATGTTCACAGCCAATTCCATGAACTGCCTCACAGAGGCCATCGGCATGGGCCTGCCCGGCAACGGCACCATCCCCGGCCCCATGTCCGAACGAATCCGGCTGGCCAAACAGGCGGGCATGGCTGTGATGGAACTGTACCGAAAAGACATAAAACCCCTGGATATTCTAACGGAACAAGCCTTTAGAAATTCCCTGGCCGTGGACATGGCCCTGGGCTGTTCCACCAACACCGTACTTCATTTAAAAGCCATTGCCCACGAGGCAGGCCTTGACATTGCCCTTGAACTCATCAACGAGATCAGTAAAATCACTCCCCATCTGTGTTCTTTAAGCCCCGGGGGGAAGGATCACATTGTTGATCTTTACCACGCAGGTGGCATCGGAGCCGTCATGAAAATTCTGCTGGAGCAAGGCCTTGTCCAAGGAGACTGCATCACCGCCACCGGCAAAAGCCTTGAAGAAAATCTTAAAGGGATCACGGTGAAGGATGCCGATGTGATCCGTCCCTGTAACGATCCCTACCACAAAGAAGGTGGACTTGCAGTGCTCTTTGGCAACATTGCCCCGGAGGGATGCGTGGTAAAACAATCTGCGGTGAAATCTGAAATGCTAACCCACCAGGGCCCGGCCCGGGTGTTTGACTCTGAAGAAGCTGGCACCGAGGCCATCTTGTCCAACAGCATCAACAAAGGCGATGTCATTGTCATCCGATACGAAGGACCTGCAGGGGGGCCCGGCATGAGAGAGATGCTCACCCCCACCTCTGCCATAGCCGGCATGGACCTTGACGGGGATGTGGCCTTGATCACAGATGGCAGGTTTTCCGGGGGCTCCAAAGGGGCATCCATTGGCCACATTTCCCCCGAGGCCATGCAGGGAGGTGTTCTTGCCGCTGTTAAAGAAAATGATCAGATTAAAATTGATATTCCGGGAAAATCCATTGAACTCTTAGTGTCCGAAGAAGAAATAAACAATCGGCTTTCCCAATGGAAAAAACCCGAACCCAAAATCAAAAAGGGATACATGGCAAGATACGCACGGCAGGTGACTTCTGCCGGTAACGGTGCCATCTTAAAGGAGCAATAAAATGAAACTGACAGGTGCGCAGATCCTGATAAAAATGATAAAAGACCAGGGCGTCACCACCATATTCGGATATCCCGGTGGGGCGGTCATTGATATTTATGATGAACTTGATAGACACGAGGACCTGCGCCACATACTTGTTCGCCATGAGCAAGGGGCCGTCCATATGGCAGATGCCTATGCCCGGGCCAGGGGCGGTGTGGGGGTGGCGCTTGTCACCTCCGGCCCCGGAGCCACCAACACCGTCACCGGTATTGCATCGGCTTACATGGATTCCATCCCGGTGGTTATTTTCACCGGCCAGGTACCAACGGGCCTCATCGGCAATGACGCCTTCCAGGAAGTGGACATTGTGGGCATCACAAGGCCCTGCACCAAGCACAACTATCTGGTAAAGGATATTAACAAACTTGCCAAAACAATCAAGGATGCCTTTTACATTGCCACCTCGGGTAGACCAGGACCAGTGCTGGTGGATCTACCCAAGGATATCATGGCGGCCACCATTGAGTTTAAAGACCCCGGTGAAGTCAATCTAAAATCCTACCGCCCCACCTATGATCCCAACAAGAAGCAGCTGGCCAAGGTGGTGAAAATGATCAAAAAGGCAAAAAAACCGCTTATCTTTGCTGGAGGAGGGGTGGTTCTTTCCAAGTCAACCACGGAACTCACCCGTCTGGCCCAGTTAACCCGCATGCCGGTGACTGCCTCCTTGATGGGGCTTGGGGCCTTTCCAGGCTCAGATCCCCTGTGGCTTGGAATGCCCGGAATGCACGGCACCTATCGGGCCAACATGGCTATCAGCAACTGTGATCTCATGATTTCAGCAGGGGTTCGCTTTGATGATCGAGTCACCGGCCGCACCGACAAATTTGCCGCTGGTGCCACCATTGTGCAGATTGACATTGATCCAACCTCCATCCACAAGAACGTTGAAGCCACCTGCCCCATTGTGGGAGACTGTAAAATCAGCCTGGGCCTGCTCAATGAGCTGCTGGAACAAGAAGAAATCTCTCAGATCAATGGAAGCACAACCCATCGGGATGCCTGGATTGAACAGATTGCCGAATGGAAAGCCACCTCTCCCCAGAAGTTCGAACAGGGTCCCGACGTTATCAAACCACAGTTTGTCATTGATACCCTGCACAGACTGGCCGGCCCCGGCGCCATCATCACCACCGAGGTGGGTCAGAATCAGATGTGGACGGCCCAATATTATCATTTTGATCACCCCAACCACTTTATCACCTCCGGAGGACTTGGGGTCATGGGATTTGGCCTGCCCGCCGCCATCGGTGCCAAAGCCGCCTGCCCGGACAAACTGGTGGTGTGTGTGGCCGGAGACGGAAGTATCCAGATGAACAGCCAGGAACTGATGACCGCCATTGAAGCGGATCTGCCTGTTAAAATCGTGATTCTCAACAACCAGTATCTTGGCATGGTGCGCCAGTGGCAGGAACTGTTTTACGACAAACGGTATGCCTCCACCAACATGGAAAAAAGCCCGGATTTTATAAAGCTTGCCGAAGCCTATGGGGCCACCGGCCTTAGAACCCACCGACCAGAAGAAGTGGAATCTGCTCTTAAAGAGGGCCTTGAACGGCCGGGCACAGTAATCATGGAATTTGTGGTGGAACGCGAGGAACTGGTATACCCCATGGTACCGGCGGGTGGGGCCATAACGGAAATGATTCTGGTATAAAAAACCTGTCAGGTGGATTCCAGCTGTCATTAATCACGGCAAGGTAGCAGGTACAATCAGCCATGAAAATGGCTCTCACAGCCCTGAAACCCTTTCCGTCACTTGCCGGGGGCGTCAAAGTCGCCCCCCCAAAGGGATTAAACATGAAAATAGAAAAACACTTACTGTCCATACTGGTGGACAATGAACCGGGGGTGCTGTCCCGCATCGCCGGTCTGTTCAGTGGCAGGGGATACAATATTGAAAGTCTCAGTGTGGCCCAGACGGCGGAAAACCATCAGCTGTCCAGGGTGACCATGGTCACCAATGGCGATGAACACATCATTGAACAGATTAAAAAACAGCTCCATAAACTGATCAATGTCATCACCGTCAGCGATCTGACCGAAAAAAAATATGTCCAGCGTGATCTCATTCTCATAAAGGTCCATGCGCGGCCGGAACAGCGGGCTGAAATTCTCAGAATTGTGGATATTTTCCGGTGCCGGGTGGTGGATGTGGGGCCGGATCATTACACCATTGAAATGTCCGGGGACGAGGGGAAACTTGAAGCCTTCATAGATCTTTTAAGGCCCATGGGAATCATTGAAACGGCACGAACCGGCTCCATTGCACTGGCCCGGGAAAAGAAAAAATTATAGAAGGGCAAAAAATCCCATGAAAAAAATAACCTTGTACGATACCACCCTGCGGGACGGCATGCAGGGGGAAAATATTTTCTTCTCCCCCGAAGACAAAATAAGAATTGCCCTTCGACTGGATGATATGGGTATTTCCTATATTGAGGGGGGATGGCCGGGGGCCAATCCCAATGTCCGGCGTTTCTTTGAACTGGCGGCCACCACCCAGTTTAAAAACAGTGAAATTACGGCCTTTGGTTCCACTCGGCGGCCCAACACCGCCCCGGAAACGGATGCCAACCTCAACGCCCTTGTCAACTGCGGTGCCAGGACCCTTACTATTTTTGGAAAATCATGGGATCTCCATGTAAAAATAATGGAAAATACCCTTGAAGAAAATCTGGCCATGATCAAAGACAGTATCGCCTTTCTCATGGACCATGGCATGCGGGTTTTCTATGATGCAGAACATTTTTATGACGGGTATCTGGACAATCCGGACTATGCCATTAAGACTCTGGAGGCAGCTGTTAAAGGCGGGTGTACCACTTTAATTTTATGCGATACCAACGGCGGCACCCTGTCCCATGACATCGAAAAAATCACCCGGGAGGTGGACTGCTTTTTTAAACAGCACCATGATGAGCCCATCATGCTTGGCATCCATGCCCACAACGACTGCGCCATGGCCGTTGCCAACTCCATTGCTGCGGTGCGATGCGGGGCCACCATGGTACAGGGCACCATCAACGGGTATGGAGAACGATGCGGCAATGCCGATCTCACCGCCATCATCCCGGTGCTGCGCTTAAAGCTTCACATGGACTGCTGTTCCCTGGAAAACCTGAAAAAACTCAGAACGTTGTCCCGGTTTGTCAGTGAAACCGCCAATATGATTCCCCTGAACAGTCGACCCTTTGTGGGACAAAGCGCCTTTGCCCACAAAGGAGGCATACATGTAAGCGCCGTCATGAAGGAACCCCGGGCCTATGAGCACATGGATCCTGTGCTTGTGGGCAATACCCGGCGGGTACTGGTGTCCGAGCAGTCAGGTAAAAGCAACATCGAATACAAAGCCCGGGAGCTGGGGGTTGGCATTGATATGGATGCCAGAAAACAGCAAAGCATTGTTTCCATCATCAAAGATCTTGAGGATGACGGCTATCAGTTTGATGTGGCCGAAGGATCGCTCAAGATCATCATGGAAAAACTCACCGGTCAGTTCCAGCCCCATTTTGACCTTGAATCCTTCCGGGTAACCATTGAAAAGGACAAGGAGCGGCCCTGCTATGCACATGCCATGATCAAAATCCGTGTGGGGGATACCGTTGAAATCACGGCGGCCGAAGGAGACGGCCCTGTTAGTGCCCTGGATAATGCACTTCGAAAGGCCCTGACCAATATCTTTCCCGATCTTAATGCCATGCATCTGGTGGACTTCAAGGTGCGTGTGCTGGAAGGAGATGCCGGGACCAATGCCAAGGTTCGTGTCATTATCTCATCCCGGGATGAAAACGATATTTTCAACACCATCGGTGTTTCTGAAGATATCATTGAAGCCAGCTGGCAGGCCCTGGCCGACAGTTTTCAGTACAAACTGTCTCTGGACAATAAATCCGTAAAAAGGGCTTGATCACAACAGAAATTCTAACCACAAGACAACATATAGAAGGCAGCCATGAATAAAGACAACAGAATTATTATTTTTGACACCACCCTCAGGGACGGCGAGCAGTCGCCCGGAGCCAGTATGAACGAAGCAGAAAAAGTACGCATTGCCACCCAGCTTGAGGCCCTGGGGGTTGATGTCATTGAAGCCGGATTCCCCGCTGCATCGGAAGGGGACTTCAAGGCCGTACAAATGGTTTCAAAGGTCCTTAAAAAAACCCAGGTGGCGGCCTTGAGCCGGGCATCGGAAGCGGATATCAATGCTGCCTGGGATGCGGTGAAACTTGCCGTAAACCCCAGAATCCATACCTTCATTGCCACCTCGGACATTCACATGCAGTATAAACTCAAAATGTCCCGGGATGAGGTGGTGGCGGCCGCCATAAAGGCCGTATCCCATGCGGCAACCCTGACACCCAATGTGGAATTTTCCGCTGAAGACGGATCCAGAAGTGACCCGGAGTTTCTGTGCAAAATTTTCGGGGCAGCCATTAAGGCCGGCGCCACCACATTGAACCTGCCCGACACCGTGGGATACGCCATCCCCGGTGAGTTCAGCGATCTGGTGAAATATGTAATGAAAAACACCCCCAACATGGACAAAGCCATATTAAGTGTTCACTGCCACAATGATCTGGGCCTTGCCACCGCCAACACCCTGGCGGCCATCCGAGCCGGGGCCCGCCAGGCCGAGGTGACCATCAACGGCATCGGGGAACGGGCTGGCAACACCTCCATGGAAGAGGTGGTGATGTCCCTTAATACCCGCCCCAATTTTTTCCCGGAAACAACATCCATTGACACCACACGGATCTATCCCACCAGCCGCCTTGTGAGCATGATCACCGGTATTCTGGTCCAGCCCAACCGGGCAATTGTGGGGGCCAATGCCTTTGCCCACGAGGCCGGTATTCACCAAGACGGGGTATTAAAAAATCCCATGACCTACGAGATCATGAAACCTGAAACCATCGGGTTGAATAAGAATTCCCTGATCCTTGGCAAACACTCCGGACGTCATGCCTTGAATTCCCACATTGCCGACATGGGATACAACCTTTCCGACGAGGAGCTGGAGACGGTTTTCAAAAAATTCAAACATCTGTGCGACAGAAAGAAAGCCATTCAGGATGAGGACATTGAAGCGCTGATCAATGAAGGTGTACTGAGAAGTTCCAATGTTTTCAAACTGGAATATCTCCATGTATCTACGGGTACAACGGTATTTCCAAGCGCCACGGTGCACATGAAAATCCATAACCGCACGGTCAAGGCCACCACCGAAGGCAATGGTCCCATTGATGCGATCTATGACACCATTTCGAAACTTACAAATACAAAATCAGATCTGCTGCGATTCTCCATCAGCGCCCTCACCGCCGGCACCGATGCCCAGGGTGAAGTAACGGTACGCCTGAGCGAAGACGGCATTGTGGCCCTGGGCAAGGGGGCAGACCCCGATATTCTCACCGCCAGTGCCCTGGCCTACATCAATGGATTGAATCGTCTGGAATATCTCAAGGAAAATCCTGGTACCATGCGAAAAGAGAGTCTGTAAAATGCCATAAAAAAAACCGTTTCCAGACAATGTGGGCATCCGGAAACGGTTTAAAAAATGGGCCTGGTCACAACATGGGGCAGTTTGGGGAGGGTTCAGGTCCCCAAAAAGATACTGGGAACAGGAAGGAACACCGGCACTCCGTGGACAGTCTCGGAACCAGAAACCATCCTCCCTGTCTGCTTAGCTTACAACCCGAGATATCCTTCTCTAAGTTTTTTGTTGGCTTTTTCACCCAGGTTGTAACGGTAATACATCCGGGCAAAGGTGAGATCTTTAATGGTGCCTTTTTCCTGACCGTTTAAAATTAGGGTCAACCCCTTTCCCGGAACATAGATGGATTCTGAGGTGCCACCGGGCTTCATGTCCTGGTCCAGCCAGGAGGCATAAAGGGCGATGTTTTCCTTCTGGGCTTCAAGCAGTTCCGGAGGATTGGCTTTCTCCATGGCTTCCATAAACCCATGCTGAAGTTTTTTGGCCGTGGCCTTGGAGGTGAGATATTCTAGATAAAAATACTTTACCTGCTCGGATTCTATTGCTGTATCGGCATCGGTTGTGGGGGTTTCCAGATAAAATCCCCCGGCAAAGACCTTGATAAACCCCAGGGCCTTTCGCAGGGCCACTCCGTTAAGGGTCAAGGTTTTGCCCGCCACAACCTTTTCTTCGGGAAAGGTAACCCCCTGAAGTTCCGCTGCCTGAACCCCGGGAACCAAACCAAAAACAAGTCCGGCCAGTACTAAAACAAGCACTCTTTTTACCATAACACCTTCCTCCTGTGGATAAATATGATGAGTTTAAAGCCATGAACACTGTTTATGGCTATATCAATTTATCCAAAGACTGGCCAGAACTTTTACTCAATGCCCACATTTTTATCCCGGGCACAATACAGATGGCTTAATACACCTTCACCATTTCACCAGGGAGGCCTGGCTTTATTTACCGGATTTAAGCACCGAAAGAAACGCCGACTGGGGAATTTCCACATTGCCCACCATTTTCATACGCTTTTTCCCTTTTTTCTGCTTTTCAAGGAGTTTACGCTTTCTGGAAATATCACCGCCATAACATTTGGCCGTTACATCCTTTCGATAGGCAGAAACAGTTTCCCGGGAAATAATTTTGCCACCAATGGCCCCCTGGATGGCAATCTTAAACATCTGACGGGGAATTTCTTCCCTGAGCTTTTTACAGGCATTGCGAGCCCGATCAACGGCCTTGTCCCGGTGTACCAGCTGGGAAAGGGCATCTACCCGCTCTCCGTTGACCAGAAAATCCAGTTTCACAAGGTCGGTCTCCTGGTATCCGGCAATTTCATAATCAAAGGATCCATACCCCTGGGTAACACTCTTGAGTCGATCATAGAACTCATACACCACCTCTGCCAGGGGAAGGGTGAACTTCATCTCAATGCGATTGCTGGTGAGATACTGGTAGTTGGTGCTCACCCCCCGGTGTTCCAGGCATACCTGCATGACAGCCCCCATGTATCTATCGGGAATGATAATGGACGCTTTGATATAAGGTTCCCGTGTTTTTTCTATCTCCATGGGATCGGGGTAAAGGGAAGGGTTGTCTATGATTTCAATGGTGCCGTCCGTTCGGGTGATTTCATACTGAACAGAGGGCGAGGTGAGAATCAAAGAAATATCATATTCCCGTTCCAGCCGTTCCTGGACCACTTCCAGATGAAGTAACCCCAGAAACCCACAGCGATAACCGAATCCCAGGGCAGCAGAGGCATCCTTTTCAAACACCAGGGAGGCATCGTTGAGTTTGAGTTTCTCAAGGGCTTCGGTTAACTCGGCATAATCATCGGATGCCACCGGATACATGGACGAAAATACCACGGGATTGGGTTCCCGAAATCCGGGCATAGGTTTCACACAAGGATTCTCTGCAAGGGTGACGGTGTCACCACAACTCACATCACGGATGGTCTTGATGCCGGCAATGAGATAGCCCACCTGCCCTGCTTCCAGCTTATCCATGGGTTTTCTTACAATCTGAAACAGCCCCACCTCCTCTACCTTGTACCGGGAGTTGTTGTACAGAAACTCAATTCTGTCCCCCTTTTTTATGGTACCCTGGAATACCCGCACATGGACAATGGTACCCCGGTAGGGATCATAATGGGAATCAAATATCAATGCCTGTAACGGGGCCGCCGGATCACCCGCAGGAGGGGGCATGAGATTCACCGCGGCCTCAAACACCGCCTCCACACCCTGCCCTGTCTTGGCCGATACCTGCAGGGCCATCTCTCCGTCAAGTCCCAGATCTTCGTCAATCTGATCCTTGGCCCACTGGATTTCCGCCGATGGCAGATCAATTTTGTTGATCACCGGCACAATCTCCAAATTATGTTCCATGGCAAGGTAAATGTTGGCCAGGGTCTGGGCCTCCACCCCCTGGCTGGCATCCACCAGCAGAAAAGCCCCCTCACAGGAGGCAAGGGCCCGGGATACCTCATAGGAAAAATCCACATGACCGGGAGTATCAATGAGATTCAGCAAATATGTCTGACCATTTGCTGCCTTGTAAGGCAGGCTCACCGTCTGGCTTTTAATGGTGATTCCCCGTTCCCTTTCGATGTCCATGGAATCTAATATCTGATCCTTGAAGTCACGATCGGCAATAATTCCTGACAGCTGAATCAGGCGATCGGACAGGGTGGATTTTCCATGGTCAATGTGGGCAATAATACTGAAATTTCTAATATTTTCTATCTTTACAGACAAATTAACCTCAAGCAAAATGTTAATATCATTGGATAAAAGACATAGGGAAACAGCCACAGGCTCAATAAAAAAATTTTATAAAAACCGGCAAGAATCCCCCTGGGTATTCAGGAACTCAGATCTTATCTGATTTACCAATAACAAAACCCGGCCGTAAATATGCGGTCAACACCCCATCTTCACCTATTTTGGTCTACTCACATGGCATTCGTATGCAACGCAGCCCCAAACACGCGAATGTGGGGCACTGTCCAAACATTTACATGAGCAAGCCCAATATTTACACCCGGACAAGGATTTTTTTTAAAATTTTAACCTGATTAAACGGTGGATTTAAAACGGCTGAAGCCCTTATCTCAGGGGATGTTGACTTCTAATTCAGATATTGTAAATCAAGCCCCTTATTTTTAACAGTACAATCACATTGTGTCAAGAAAGATGCATAAGGTGGGGTGTCATTACGGGCATGAGGGTCAAGGGAATGCCGGGGAATCCCCCCTGGCCAGGACGACCACGGGGGGCACGGATGAACTTTCAGGCCTGACAAAACAAGGATAGGGCGTGGTCACAACATGTGGGGGAACGGGCACAGGCATTACTGTGCCCCCTTCCCCGCCCGCTTGCTTCGTTATCCGGCTATTTTATGAATACGCTCAAGGTTTTCCTTAAGTTTGTCATTTTTTTCTTCCAGACCCTGCTGAATGGTCTTAACCTTGTCCACCACCTCTTCCGGGGCTTTTTCAAGAAAGCTTTCATTATTAAGGCGTTTGGACACGGCAACCAGCTCTTTGGTTACCTTGGCAATCTCGGTTTCAAGGCGAGCCGCCTCCTTGACAAAATCAATAACCCCCATCAGAGACACATAAATGGACGTGCCGTTGACCACGGCCGTGGCCGAGGATGGGGGGGCATCACCTGAGTCCGTGACCTCAAGACGATTGAGCCGGGCCAGGTTCTCGATCATGGCATGGTTTTCTTCGATGATCCTTCTTTCATGGGCATCCTGGGTCTGCATGTTCACCCCAAGCTCCATGGAGGGGGGAATATTCATGGTGCTACGGATATTTCGAATACCGGAAATAACTCCGAACACATGGGCCATATCCCCTTCAACGGCTTCGTCCCGGACCAGCAGTGCATCTTCATCAATACCCGGGAACCGGGCGGACATGATGGAACCCGATGTGGTGGGCAGTTTATCCCAGATTTCTTCTGTAACAAAGGGCATGAAGGGGTGCAGCATGATCAGGGTATTTTTCAACACCTCGGTGATGACGGCCCTCACCGCCCGGCATCGCTTTTCCCCTTCCTTGCCATAAAGGGCTGGCTTGGCCGCTTCCACATACCAGTCACAGAACTCATGCCAGGTAAACTGGTACACGGCACTGGCCGCTTCATTGAACTTGAATGTTTCAATGGATTCATGAACTGCAAGGGCCGTGGCCGTGGCCCGGGACAAAATCCATTTTTCCGGGGCGGCAAACTGTTGGACATCCATTTCACCCTCCCCTTTTTCCAGATGCATCAGGGTAAACCGTGCTGCATTCCACAGCTTATTGACAAAATTACGATAGCCCTCCACCCGGTCTTCGGACATTTTCACATCCCGTCCCTGGGCGGCAAAGGCAGCCAGGGTAAACCGGAAGGCATCGGCACCATATTGATCAATCACCTTCAAAGGATCAATGACGTTGCCCTTGGATTTACTCATTTTCTTGCCATGCTCATCCCGGACCAGGGCATGAATGTACACATCTTTAAAGGGAACCTCATCCATGAAATGAATTCCCATCATCATCATTCTGGCCACCCAGAAAAATAGGATGTCAAACCCGGTGACCAGGGCATTGGTGGGATAGAAGGTTTTTAAAAGCTCGGTGTTTTCCGGCCATCCCATGGTGGAAAAGGGCCACAGGGCGCTGCTGAACCAGGTGTCAAGTACATCGGTTTCCTGAATCAGCTCCGCCGAGCCACAGCTATCACATACCGTGGGATCGATCTCTTCCACCATCATTTTACCGCAGGACTGACAGGTCCACACCGGAATGCGGTGCCCCCACCAGATCTGCCGGGAAATACACCAGTCCTGGATATTGTCCATCCATTCAAAATAGGTTTTAGACCAGTTTTCAGGAATGATACGGGTTCTGCCGTCCCTTACGGCATCGCTTGCCTCTTTGGCCAGGGGGCCGACCTTTACAAACCATTGTTTGGAAAGGGAGGGTTCCACCACGCACTTACATCGATAGCAGTGACCCACAGAATTTTTCAGGGGTTCTTTTTTCACCAGAAGCCCCTCTGCCTCCAGGGCTGCAAGCGCTTCTTTGCGGCACTCAAAGCGATCAAGGCCCTTAAATCGTCCGGCCCCGTCGGTCATGTTGCCGTCATCGTCAATAACCTTGATGCTTTCCAAGGCATGGCGATGGCCAATGTGAAAATCGTTGGGATCATGGGCCGGGGTCACCTTTAAGGCACCGGTGCCAAAGGTGGTGTCCACATAATCATCCCGGATAATGGGAATTTTACGGTCGGTAAGGGGCAGGCACACCTTTTCTTCGGTCAAGTCCAGATATCGTTCATCCCCGGGATTGAGTGCAACAGCGGTATCTCCAAACATGGTTTCGGGCCGGGTGGTGGCCACCACCAGCCCTCCTTTGCCATTTTCAAAGGGATACCGGATGTGATAAAGAAAACTGTCCTGTTCTTCATGCTCCACTTCAAGGTCGGACAGGGCGGTTTTACACCGGGGACACCAGTTAATGATATATAACCCCTGGTAGATGAGTTCTTCTTTGTAAAGCCTTACAAACACCTTTCTGACGGCATCGGACAGCCCCTCGTCCATGGTGAATCGCTCTCTGTCCCAGTCACAGGAGGCTCCCAGGCGTTTAAGCTGATTGATGATGGCCCCGCCGGATTGTTCCTTCCACTTCCAGACCTCTTCAATGAATTCTTCTCTCTTGAGCTGGTCCCTTGTCACCCCTTTTTTTGCAAGATTTTTTTCCACAACGTTCTGGGTGGCAATACCGGCATGGTCCGTTCCCGGCATCCACAGGACATTGTCTCCACAAAGTCTTCTGTGGCGGCACATGATGTCCTGCACGGTGTTGTTCAGGGCATGGCCCATGTGGAGGACACCCGTGACATTCGGGGGAGGAATCACAATGGCATAGGCCTTTTGATCACTCTTTTCACGGGCCTTGAAAAAACCGTTTTCCACCCAGTAGCTATACCATTTTTCCTCAATTCCGGAAGGATCATATCCTTTGTCAAGAGAATCAGAACTCATACACTAACTCCTAAAAACATATTAATAAAAAAAGGGGACAGATAGTCTTTCCCCTTCAAAATCCAACACATTTGCAAAAAAACCCATTGCTCAGAAAAGGCTGAAATCAAGGGTTTGCTGATCAAATAAAGTATATAACTGCCACTCGCAGACCGTATTCTGGACCCGGTCTGCCCATAACGAATAATGAAAATGGCATTATGCCGACCCCTCGACGGGTAATGGGCCCGGCCCGGAACCGTAGACGGCCCAATTGAATTGGCCGGTTCCTATTGCCCATCGGTGGGGCTCTGCTGAGGTAGACTTGAAGGCTACCTTTTCATATAAAAAAACACCACGCCGGTTATTTTTCTGCAAGGGCGCTTAAGAAAGATTTTTTAATTCTTTCCATTTCTTTTTCCACCGCCTTATAGATCATTTCTGAAAAAAGGGCTTCCATTCGATGGCCATATTTTTCATCAATTATTTTTTCTAGCACACTGCGGATAGCCTCTTCGGAAAAGGCAGCGCTGTCCTGTTCCATGATCTCCTGGAAAGCGTCATCCGGCACATCGTCCGACACCGGGTCTGTGAGCTCTATCACATCGTCAAGTGGTGCATCGTCGTCAACAATCTGGGTCAGTTCAATAATCTCACCATCGGGATCAACTTCAGAGATATCATCCATTTCTGGGATATCATCCATTTTAAGGTCTTGTGGGTCCACCATGAATATCTCCTGACAAGCTGTTGACACCAGCTCATAATAAAATTATTGTTCACCCCGGACACAACTGAAATATCAAAGGCATCTTTTTGTGTCAAGCCCTGTCAATCAAACCGGAACGAAAAGGAAGCCCCATGCATCGATTTTATATAAGAGAACAGGACATCAAAGAAAAAACTGCACTCATCCAGGGACAGGATGCCAGACATCTGACCCATGTCCTTAGACTGTCCCCGGGAGACCATGTGGAGCTTGCCGATGGTAGAGGTGCCTGCTGGCAGGCCCGCATCATTGCCATAGATTCCCAGGGTGTCACCCTGGATCTGATATCTCGCACCGTTTTACATGGCGAGTCCCCGGTGTCCATCACCGTGGCCCAGGGCATGCTCAAGGACAAAAAAATGGACATGGTGATCCGCCATCTCACAGAACTTGGCATGACCCGATGGATTCCTTTTTTTGCCCACAGGTCCATTCCCCGGCCCGATCCGGGGAAACTGACGGCCCGGGTGGAAAGATGGCAACGGATCGCCCGGGAGGCCATGAAACAATGCAAAAGAAGCCGACTGCCGCAAATTGACACCCCCGTCACCTTTGAAGAACTGCTTACCCTCAGTCAGGAACATGATAAAAAAATTGCCTTCTGGGAAAAGGGCTGTGTTCCCTTTGGTAACATCACCGACGAACCAGGTCCCCGGCCCCGGAAAATCATTGTACTCATCGGTCCCGAGGGCGGATTTACCCGGGAAGAAATGGAAGCGGCAGGCAATGAAGGATTTTCTGCCCTTTTCCTTGGCAACAGAATCCTGAGAGCCGAAACGGCATCCCTGACGGCCTGCGCCCTTGTACAGCACTACTTTGGGGATCTTGGCCAAAAAAGGCCTTGACACCTACACGGCATTCAACTATAACAGCATTGTTTTTGACGGGCCCAGGTAGCTCAGTCGGTAGAGCAGGGGACTGAAAATCCCCGTGTCAGCAGTTCGATTCTGTTCCTGGGCACCACAAAAAAAAGAGTTGATATCTACGGATACAACTCTTTTTTTGTTTGTGGAAACAGAAACGCACCCGCTGAATTATTTATCAAAAAGACATTTCAACAAAATATCTTCATCCAGTTCCGAAGTGACTTTGTACGGCAGTGTTTTAAATAATTTCACCATTTTGGTATTTCCCGGTGAGGTGATGGCAAACAGGCCCTTGATCCCCAGATCCCTTGCAGCTTCGGCAAGTTTTCGTATGAGGATGCGGCCAATCCCCATGCTCTGACAGTCCCGACTGACGGAAAACGCCACCTCTGCCATATTGGTGGATGGCTCCAGATAGTAACTGCCGATGCCCACCACCGTGTCAAAGCCCATCTCCCCCACAAGGGCAATGATGGTGAGATTTCGTTTATAGTCAATCTGGCTCATCACCTCCACATCATCCCTTAAAAAATGGGTTCTTTCATTGAAAAACCGGGAAACCACATCTTTTTTGTCCAGGTGATAAAAATGCTCCTGAATTCTTCTTTCGTCCACCAGCTTTGCCGGGCGAAAGGTAACGGTCTGATCTTTGATGGTGAGCACCTCTTCAAGCTTCACCGGATAGACCCCGAACACCGATTCTCCAAGGACTCTTTCCTTGCCGACCATTCCCAGTTCCTTGGCGCTTTTGAGCAAATCATCCCGAAACTTGGGGTGGGCAATACTGATGAGCGCCATGGCTCTATCCTGGGTGCTTTTTCCAAACAGATTCACCGCCCCATACTCTGTGACCACATACCGGACATCCTCCCTTGGAACCGTGATCACCGTATTTTGCATAAAAGGAACAATGCGACTTTCACTGCCATCCTCCGTGGTGGAATTGAGCATTATGATGGATTTGCCCCCTTTGGATCGATTGGCTCCACGAATAAAGTCTGCTATCCCGGACACCCCTGCAAAATGGGTATGGGCCTGGGCTTCACAGCTCACCTGCCCTGCCAGATCCACCCCCACGGCCACATTCATGGAGACCATTTTATTGTGCCGGGCGATAACTTCAATATCATTGACATGCTCTGAAGACATGAATTCCACGGCGGGATTAAGATGAAGAAATTCATAAAGAGACTGGCTCCCCACCGAGCAACTGGCCACCAACTTGCCATTTTTATAGCCTTTTTTACGATTATTCACCACCCCGATGGCGTAAAGATGCATGATGTCATCGGTGAGAAACTGGGAATGGATGCCCAGATTTTTTTTATTGGACAGGGCCTGGGTGGTGGCCTGGGATGCGGCATCCAGTCCGATTTGCAATGTGGAGCCATCTTCTATGAGGCGGGCAATGTTGCGACCGATACTTAAGGCTTCCTCGGAGGGGGGCGAAGAAGAGACCGTCATCAAATCTTCGTCATGTTCCACAATGGCATCCACATCATTGACATGGATAAAACTCTCCCCCAGCACCATGGGCATGTTATTGTTCACCTGGACAATGACCACATCTGCCGCCAGAGCCGCAGACAAGGTAACATCAACGGAAACCCCCAGACTCATCCAGCCAAAATCATCCGGGGGACTGACCTGGATCAGCGCCACATCAATGGGAATTCTTCTGCTTGAGAAAAGGCCGGGAATAGCCGCCATATTCACAGGGGTATAAAAACGTTTATTCTTTGACAACTCCTCTGATTTTGCCGACCCCAAATAAATAGAACGAATGTTCATGCTTTTATCCAGGGTCTCATCGGCAATACGGGTCAGGGGGGTTATCTCCCGGGACATGAGTCGGATGATATCAACGTCGGTGAGTCGCCGGTGGGCATCGGCAAGTCCCTTGACAAGTGCCTGGGGCTCCCCACAGTAAGAACCGATGAACACGCGGTGTCCCGATTTTATCAGTTTAATGGCCTCTTCAGTGGACTTCTTCTTTACTACAAAATCATCTGCCCAGTAACTGGAATTTGGCATGGGAACTCCTTTTGCGAGGGTTTTTATGAAAAAGCAGGTTCTGGGTTTTAAGTTCTGGGTAAGGGATTTCAGGTTCGGTTTTTGTGGTATCCTTCATCTTTCAATTTAGACGTCCTGCCACTTTATTTTTAAAGTATTATACGCCAAAAATGAAAAGTTGTTTTAAAATGGCATAAAAGAGATGTTTTTTCCATTCCATGAATACATTTTTCAAGGGACATTAACCTGACAACTTCCCCATCGTACATGTTCGGTCAGCAAACTCCACCTGTTTTGGTCTGCTTACATAGCATTCGTATACTGCGCAGCCTCAAACAGGTGAAGATGAGGCACTGCCCCAACATTTACATAATCAAGGCGAAGGTAATCAGCCCATGATGTTTGACAGCAACAGGGCAATCTGGGGAAACACAGTAACCAGAATTACCACCACAAAAATGGCCAGAAGAAAGGGAAATGTCCCTTTGAACACAACTTCCATGGGCACCTGTGCCACCCCAGAAATAATAAAAATATTCAAGCCCAAAGGCGGCGTAATCAGGCCCGCCTCCATCATGAGAACCGAAATCACACCGAACCAGATGGGATTAAATCCCAGTTCCACAATGGTGGGAAAAATCACCGGCAGGGTGAGAACCATCATGGCCGTGGCATCCAGAAAACAGCCAAGCAGAAGATAAATAAGCAAAATAACCGCAAGAATGAAATACCGGGACAAGGTCATTGCGCCAAGCCACATGGAAAGTTTCATGGGAATCATGGTAAGCGCCATGAAATAGGTGAACACATAGGCACCGGCAAGGATGATGAAAATCATCACCGAAACCTTTGTGGTGGTGGTCATGGCGGCCACAAGAGCCTTCCATGTGAGTTTTTTTCTGAAAAGGGTCACCACAAACAGAAAAAAAGCTCCCAGGGCACCTGCCTCGGTGGGGGTAAAAAAACCAAAATAGATGCCACCCATCACAAGAAAAAACACCACAATGAGTTCCCACACCTTTAAAAGCGATCGAACCTTCTCTTTAAACAACACCCGCTGGGGATTATGGGGTGCTGCTTGGGGTTGCTGCTTTACCCATAACACAATGATCATGGCATAGGTCAATGCCAGAAGAAATCCGGGTATAAATCCTGAAATCAAGAGTTTACCAATGGACTGTTCCGTCAAAATCCCATACACCACAAAACCAATGCTGGGAGGGATTAAAAACCCGAGGGTTCCCCCTGCCGCCACACTGCCCGTGGCAAGGTGTATATCATAATTGTACTTTTTCATTTCAGGAAGCGCCACGCGCCCCAGGGTGGCGGCCGTGGCCACTGAAGAACCGCAGATGGCGGCAAAACCGGAACAGGCGCCGATGGTGGCAATGGCCATTCCCCCCGGCAATCGTCGCAGCCACTTATCTGCCACCTCATAGATGCCCTGGCTGAGGCCGGAAACCGTGGCAAGTTCCCCCATGATGACAAAAAGGGGAATCACCGTGAACGAGTAGGTGGTAAAGGTGCCAAAAAAAGATCTCACCATGGCTGGCATGGCAACGGAGATATCGGTGAGGAAACTGATTCCCCAGAATCCCACAAATGCCAGGGCAAACCCTATGGGCATTCCCAGCATCAGCAATAAAAACAATACAGCAATTCCCATCAATCCAACGGTGTGAGGATCCATTGCGGCGAAACCTTACCCCTTTACAGCATCATTGAAAATTTGTCCCCGGCTGCCCCTCACAGCCCCCACAAGGCAGATCATGAAATCCGCCAGGATTTCAAGGGCCAGCAGAAAAGCCCCCACTGCTAACAAAATATACAATGGATAAATGGGGATGGCAAGGGTATCGGTGGTGGTACCGCCTGTGAACTCCTCGACGGCCATGGCCCCGGCATACCAGGCAAGCATGGAAACCATCTGCAGGCTTAACAGATCCGTTGCAGCCTTTATCAATAATCCGGGACGTCGGGGCAATCTGCCAGTGAAGAGGGTCACCCGGACATTGGCTCCGATCCCATGGGTATAGGCCATGCCCAGGATACCGAAAACTGCCAGCATGAACTGGCTCATCTCAATGGCCCCGGGAACAGGCCGTGAAAAAAAATACCGACCGGCCACATCCAGGGTGGTTAGACACATCATGACCAGCACCCACCCCATGCCCACGGCAAGGGCCCAGGCGTTGAGCTGACGGGTTCTTTTTTTACATCCGGCAAGGAAAAGGTCCAGGGGTGCATCAGTAGGGACAGGCATCAAAATGGACATCCACTTTTTCAAGTTCCTCTTTAAACTGCATCAATGCCTTTTTTGCAGGCAGACCTTTTGTCTCCAGATCCGATGCCCAGGCAGACAGCATGGCTCTTAATTTTTCATCCCAAATTTTCTGTTCAGCAGGGGCCAAGGGAAGTATCTCAATTTTTTCTTCAAATCCGGCCATGGTGTCCTCATACCAGTGTTCATCAAATATCCCGGCAATGCGGTAGGCATTTCGTCCCACGTCTTCAATGATAGGCTTAAGGTCCGCCGGCACTCTATTCCAGAATTTCTGATTCACAAAAAGACCTTCAGACACACAGCCAAAGGAAGTGGGCACGGCAAAGTTTGCCACTTCATGAAGCTTGAAAGCCTTGACAAGGGCCGGACAGGTCACCACCCCGTCAATGACACCGGTCTCCATGGACAGATACACATCGCCAAGGGGCATAAAAATGGGAGTGGCTCCCAGGGCTTCAATGGCTTTGGTCTGAAGGCCACCGGGACTTCTGATTTTCATTCCCTTCAGGTCGTCAAGGCAAGTCACCTTCCGGGTGGTCCACAGATGGGCCATGACACAATTGTTGATATGAAGCACCTTGACATCTTTAAATTCATCTTTCAACAGCTTCTCATGCATCGCCATGCCCGCCTCAACCCCTTTCCATTTGGCCGGACATACAATGGGGGAGGAAAGGACATCGGTGAGGGGAAACCGTCCCGGGGTCCAGCTCAGGGTGGCATACCCCATGTCGGACAATCCGGTTTTTACAATATCATAGTGCTCCGGCCCTTTTCCCAAGGCTCCTCCGGCATACATGGTGTAGGTAATCCGACCGCCACTTCTTTTTTTCATTTCCTCAAGCATGGGAATCCATAATTTCTGGACATCTGCTCCGGCTGGCACATGCCAGGTGCTGAAACGAATATTCATTTTTTCTCCGGCGGCATGGACAGAAACGCCAGAGAACGTCACCCCGGCCGCGCACAGCACCAGAACCATGAATAATATTTTTCGGATCATTTTCGGTTCTTCCTTTTTTTCTTTTTATTTTTGAAAAAAGATTCATTTTCTTCTATCATTTCCTGGATATCCATATTTTCCAAGGGCTTTTGCAGCACCGTATCATACTCCTGACGGGTGAGATGAATCACATCAATATCTTTTTGCAAAAAAGCCTGAATTTCCCCGAGACGCTCTTTTTCCCCCTCACTGCAAAAGGAAAGCGCAATGCCCTTGGAAACCCCTCGACCGGTTCGACCCACCCGGTGGACATAGTTTTCATCCTTTTCCGGCAGATCGTAATTGATGACATAATCTACATTGGGCACATCTATTCCCCGGGCCGAGACATCCGTTGCGATGAGCACATTGAATTCACCCTGCTTGAATTGATCCATGGTATGGGTGCGCAGGGCCTGCTCCCTGCCCCCGTGGATATTACACGAAGCGATATCCTCTCGGGCCAGGGCCTTTTCCACCCTTTCGGCCCGGACACGGGTTCTGACAAAAACGATGATGCGACTCTGGGGATGCTCTTTGATGAACCGGGAAAGAAAAAAACGTTTGTCATCCATCTCCACAAACACCACACCGTGGGTGACATTTCTGGAAACGGGATCATCTGGGGAGATTTCAATGCGGATGGCTGAGGTTTTTACCTGGGAAAAGGCAAGTTTTTTGATTTCGGCATTGATGGTGGCGGAAAAGAAAAGCGTCTGATGTTTTCTTAAGAGCCTCTTTTTAACAGCGCGGATATCCTTGATAAAGCCAAGATCAAGCATATGATCGGCCTCGTCCAGCACAAGGGTCTGGATATTGTCAAGCCGGATGTGGCCCTGATGAATCAGATCAAACATGCGTCCCGGGGTGGAGATAAGCACATCAATGCCGTCCTGGAGCTTCTTGATCTGGGCATCCTGTTCCACCCCCCCAAACAAAGCAAAAGCCTTCACCCGGGTGTGCCGGGCAATGTCATTGAACACCCTGCCGATCTGCATGGCAAGCTCCCGGGTGGGAACCAGGACAATGCACTTGATACCAAGGGAACGCTTGCTGGATTTGACCTTGTGGATTTGATCAATGATGGGGATGGCAAAGGCTGCGGTTTTACCAGTGCCGGTCTGGGCGATGGCCAGCACATCTTCCCCTCTCTGGATGGCCGGGATGGATTTATACTGAATATCCGTGGGACGATTAAAACCCAACTGGGCTAAATTGTCTTTTATGGCACTTGATATATGATATTTTTCGAACTTCATAGGACCTCAATGGGGTTAGTCAATCACTATTTATGAAGTTCCAGCGTACCTTTTAATTATGAAAAAAACAACTTATTTCGGGCCTGAGGCCAACTCAGAGCGCTTGAAAAAGTCAAACGCTCAGGATTATTGTCAAGGCCACGGTTATTCTCCCAGATAGGCTTTCCGAATCTCCGGATTATGTAAAAGCGCGTCTGCTGTATCTTCCAGGGTAATCACTCCGGTTTCCAGCACATATCCCCTGGTGGCGGCCTGGAGGGCCAGATTGGCGTTCTGCTCCACCAGTAAAATAGTGGTGCCCTCTTTTTCATTGATATCTTTGATAATGTGAAAAATCTGCTGGATAATGATGGGCGCAAGCCCCAGGGAGGGTTCGTCAAGCAGAAGTACCTTGGGTTTTGTCATCAGTGCCCGGGCAATGGCCAGCATCTGCTGTTCCCCACCGGACAGTGTCCCCCCGTGTTGTTTGCACCGCTCTCCCAGAATGGGAAAAAGAGAGTACATATGTTGAATATCAGCATCAATTTGGGCCTGGTCCTTTCTGTAAAAGGCTCCCAATATAAGATTTTCTTCCACAGTGAGCCGGGGAAAGATACGACGCCCTTCAGGCACCTGACACAATCCCTGGGAGGGCAGTTTCTCCGGGGAAACCTTATTAATCACCCGGCCGTTGTAGAGCACATCACCGGCCGTGGCGGAATTAATACCACACACCGTCATGAGGGTGGTGGATTTCCCGGCACCATTGGCACCGATGATGGCAACCACTTCACCGGGGTATACTTTAAGAGAAACCCCCCGGAGGGCTTTGATGGTGCCATAACCGGAATGGACATTTTTCAATTCAAGGATGGGTTCAGCCGACATGGTTTACTCCTTCTCTTCAGATCTTTTTCCAACACGTTTGGCAGGGATCAGTCCAGCAGGTCTGAACAGCATCATGATAATCATGGTGGCCCCGAAAACAAGCATTCGATAGGCTTCAAGCCCCCGGAACACCTCGGGCAGGGCAATAAGGGCAACAACTCCCAACATGATACCTGGAATGGAACCCATTCCCCCGAGCACCACCATGCAAAGCACCATGGCCGATTCAAGGAAGGTGAAACTTTCAGGGCTAACAAACCGCATTCTGGCGGCAAAAAAGGCACCGGCCAAACCGGCAAAAAAGGCACCCATGCCATAGGCCATAAGCTTATAAATAAACGTATTCACACCCATGAGTTCGGCTGCGGTTTCATCTTCGCGAATGGACTCCCAGGCCCTTCCAATGCGAGAAAAATTGAGTCTGTGGACGGCGATGATGGTTATAATAGCCAGGGCCAAGGCAAAATAATAAAAGAACTGAAGCTTTTTTACCCAGAAAATTTCAAAGGAAAATCCATTTTCAAACACCGGTATTAAAATGGAGATGGGCTTAACACCCAAAATACCGTTGGGGCCATTGGTAAGCGCCATCCAGTTATTGAGAATAATGCGCACAATTTCCCCAAAGCCCAGGGTGACGATGGCAAGATAATCCCCCCGCATGCGAAGGGTCGGATATCCCACAATACAGCCAGCAAGGGAGGCAAAGCAGGCGGCAAGGGGCAGGCAGATCCAGAACCCCACCCCATAGGTTACATTGAGAATGGCATAGGTATAAGCCCCCACCCCATAAAAGGCGATGTACCCGAGATCCAGCATGCCAGCAAGCCCCACAACCACATTAAGCCCCAGTCCCAGGCAGATGTAAAGCAACACATTGATGGCCACATCCGTAGCATAACGGCCGGTAAGCTGGGGATAAATAACGGCCAGCACAAACCCTACAACCAACCACACCCATGTGGGCAGGGGCGCAGCCAGGGCCATTACGTGCGTTCTTACGGCTTTAACGGGAGTGGTAATAAAATTGAGCTGTCCACCATGGTTGGCCAAATAGATCAACAGGCACCCCGATGTTCCCGCCAGAAGATAAATCCACACCGAAAAGGTTTTACCAAAGGTAAGGGTACCATCGGGATGTATTCCCAGTAAAGGCCATAAAAGCCCCAGCAGCCAGAGCATGCCGATGGCATATTGCTTCCAGATTCGTCTAAACTCTTGTATCATCGATATTCTCGCCCATAATTCCAGTTGGTTTAAAATAGAGCACCGCAATTAATATGATAAATGCGAACACATCCTTGTATTCTCCGGAAAGATAGCCAGCACCAAAGATTTCCACCATGCCGATGATCAATCCCCCCACCATGGCACCGGTAATATTTCCGATACCCCCCAGCACCGCCGCCGCAAAGGCCTTGATCCCGGGAACAAAGCCCATGTCATACCGCACCGAGCCATAATAAAGGCCCACCATGATACCCGCCGCTGCCGCAAGGCCAGCTCCGATGGCAAATGTAAGAGAAATAATCCGATTACTGCCGATTGCAACCAGCGCGGACATGGTTTTGTCCTGGGCTGTGGCCCGCATGGCCATACCGATTTTAGTCTTGAACACAAGAATATTAAGCCCGATGAGCAAAACCCCGGTGATGGAGACAATCAGCATCTGAAGATAACTGATGGTGACCATACCGCCAAAGTCAACCCCCCCCTGGAACAGTTCACTGGGATAGGCCTTGTCATACACCCCCTGGGTGAGCATTAATCCATTGGAAAGAAAAATGGACATACCCAGGGCCGACAGCAATGCCGCCAGTCGAGACTCTTTTCTCAGGGGCTTATAGGCAATTTTTTCCACACCAATGGCAAGATAGGCGCAATATGCCATGGACAAGGCAAAAGAGGCGGTCAGACAAAAAACCGGGTGGGTTTCCATGTAACCGCACCCGGCAAAATAACTTAAAAGGATAACCCCCATGTAACCACCGGCGGCAAAAAATTCACCATGGGCAAAGTTAATCAGCTGAATAACACCGTAAACCATGGTGTACCCCAAGGCAATCAGGGCATATACACCACCAAGGGTCAGCCCGTTGATCAATTGTTGTATGAAATATTCCATATTATTTGCTTTTTTATAAAAAGAAGGTTTTATTTCCGGAAGGGGTCAAGATCATAAGAGTCTATGCCCGACGTGCCCGCATCCACATTTGTGGTGCGGGCATTTCGTCCAGCATGAACTAATTCAGCAATCCTTTTTCAGGATCCCAATAGGGAACAAATTTGCCGTCAACGATTTTAAAGGCAATATAAGAAGAACCGGTATCGCCGTTGGCCCGAAATTTCACATGCTTGGAAACCCCGGCAAATTCCATCTTCATCAGTTCTGCCTTGATTTTCTCAGGTTCCGTGGAACCAGCGGCTTTTATGGCCTTTAACAGGGCTGTGGCAGAATCATAGGCATAGGTGGCATAAGCCGCAATGGGACCATACTTGGGTACATACCTCTCTTCAAATGCCTTGTATTCCGGGGTGGTGGGGTCTGTGTATCCATAGGTCAGGTAGATCCCCTCAGCCGCATCCTTTGCAACTTCCATGAATTTAGGCTGAAACATGGCATCCTGGGTAACAATCTGGGATTTAACACCTAGCCGTTTGGCCTGGATAGCCATCATGGAACCCGGTGAAAATCCCTGGAGAGACATGTAAAGAATGTCGGCATCGGCTTCTTTAGCCATGGTCAGTATGGCGGAAAAATCCTTGTCGCCCTGGTTGACATGTTCGTGGGCCACAACTTTAATACCCAGCTCGTTACAGCTTTTCTTCACGCCGTCAGCAAGCCCCTGGGAATAGGTGGTTTTATCATCCACAATAAAAATTGTCTTGGCGTTGAGGGATTCTTTCATGAAGCGTGCAGAGGCCGGGGCCTGATCATCGTCTCTGCCGCACATTCTGAACATATAGGGCAGCCCCCTGTCTGTCACTTTTTCATTGGTGGAGGCAGGGGTGATCATGGGAATATTTTCTTCATCAAGGGTGGTGGAGGCAGGAATGGTTGAAGAGGAGCAATAGGCACCGATGACACCCGCGACTTCCAGGTTGATGAGTTTGTTGGCGGCGGCAACGGCCTGGCGTGGATCACATGCGGTGTCCTGGGCATGAAGTTCAATCTTGTCATACCCCGGAATCCCGCCTGCTTCTTCAAACACTTCAATGGCGGTGAGAACACCGTTTTTAATGTCCGTTCCATCGGATGCATAGGGACCGGTCAGAGGACTCATGGAACCGATGTTCAGGGTTTTGGCTGATGCCGTGGTTAACATAAAAGGAACCACCATCATGCCCAAAATCAACAGTGCAAAGTTTTTCTTTCTCATCCTGATTCTCCTTATCGTTTCTGTTGTTATCGCAACCTTCAAAGGCAGGCAGAACCGATCCGATCGCTTTATTATCAAATAACACATGGAGTTTTGAATGCAGCTCTCGGACAAATCCGTCATCGTCAAAGGTTGGGTTATTATGTAGCCGGTTGCCCCAGATACGCTTCAATTACCTTTGGGTCATTCTGAATTTCCTGGGAAGTCCCTTCTGCAATCTTAACGCCATGGTCAACGCAGATAATACGGTCACACACGCCCATAACCACTTTCATATCATGCTCTACCAAAAGCACTTCAATACCAAGATCCGAAATACGCGAAATATCTTTCATCAGCTCCGAACTCTCGGAAGGATTCATGCCAGCGGCGGGTTCGTCTAAAAGTAAAACTTTGGGGTCAGAGGCAATGGCTCTTGCGATTTCAAGTCGCCGCTGCAAGCCATAGGGAAGATTTGATGCCACCGTGTCTGCGAATTCACCCACCCCCATGAAGTCAAGCGCCTGCTGTCCTTTTTTCCGAATGGCCCGCTCTTCCTGCCTCTGGGAACGACTTCTGAACAAGGCACTTACAATCCCCTTAGTGGAACGGCAATGCCTTGCAACCATGGTATTCTCCACGGCAGTCATATTGGAAAACAAACGAATATTTTGAAAGGTCCTTGCAACTCCCCGGGAAAAGATCTCATGGGGACGATGCCCGAGAATACTTTTTCCATCAAACAGGACATCTCCATTTGTTGCCTGATACACCCCGGTCAACACGTTGAAAACCGTTGTTTTTCCAGCACCATTGGGACCAATCAAGCCCACTATTTCGCCAGATTTAATGGAAAAGCTCAAATCAGACAAGGCAGAAAGTCCACCAAATTTCACAGTAATATTTTTCAATTCTAATTGTGACATGAGTTCAAACCGTTCGCTAAATGGATTCATCGACGATGCAGAGGGCTGGCACCACGATAGCTCAATACTGTTATCACCTGCAGGTAAAGAAAGAGGATACGTCGCCTTTTTACAGGTTTAAAGGCCCCATTATCACCCCTCCTTATAATATCAAAAAAAATCCCTTTGGGATATCTGGGGATGGCACAAAAAGAATGGCCTGATGAAAATGGGGAGGTGTCAGGCTTGCATTATTGATACTTATGATCAAATTATTCCTTTAAACACAAGCAATTACCTGAAACCTGATAAAAATCGCAGCCTATAATGACACGGGCTTGAATTCATTGGCCCAGCACTTATAATTATTGGCTGATGTTACGACCGACACCATATAAGTCTATGGCATCCCATATCTTTGCATATAGCATTGATAAGTATCTGCTTTTTCAAAACCTGTCAATAAAAACTTTTCATACCACAGGTATTTCAGTCTTAACATTAATTATTGACTATTGAATTTTTTATTTATATAACTCAACACTCAAGTATATTCTCTTCACTTGAAAAATATTAGGGAGGGGTCAGACGTTTTGTTTCTGGCATACCAAGGTGGACAAAGGTTCAGGTTACATATTAATCTGGTCCCGACCCCATTTGGCCAGCTTTACCCCCCCCTTCCGATAACCCAAGGACATACTGATGAATACAGCCATATATGAAACCATTAAATCCCGGATACTCTTTCTGGAATATGCCCCCGGTGCCATCCTCAACGAGAACACCCTGTGCAAAGAATTTGATGTCAGCCGCACCCCCCTTCGCGAGGTGCTCAATCAGCTTCAGAATGAAAATCTGATTCGGATATTTCCCCGAATGGGTACCATGGTCACCGAGCTTGAATTTCAGCAGATGATGAATGCACTGCAGGTCAGGGGAGAGATAGAAGGGTTGCTGGGAAAACTTGCCGCAGAAGAGATAACAGAACAGCATCTGGAGGAATTACGAAAAATACAGAAGGCCTGCAGCAACCTGGAAGCTAATAAAAACAAGAAAAAATTGGTACAGCTGGATTATGATTTCAGGCAGGTTTTATACGCCGCATCCAAAAACAATGTCCTGAACCGACTGGCACAGTCGCTGTATGAACTGACCCTGAGGCTGTGGGTCATTACCATGGACAAGGGGGGCTGGAAAGAAGAAGTGCACTTCATTGCCAAAGAAATGGAAGATTTAACCGATGCGCTGGCCCGGAGAGATTCTGGAAAAGCGGCGCAACTGAAAAAAGACTTCTTAACTTTTCATTACGATAGAATCAGCAAGAAATTTCTGGGGACCATTTGATCCCGGCATCAGGCAGGGAGCACATCAGACCGCCAGATTAAAGACTTCTGAAAAATAATAAGGCCGCCATGCATCAAAAACTGCATGGCGGCCTTGTCATCTTTGTATAAACTCACATGACCTGGCGGACACAACAAGGCATGAAACGCGATAACAGAGGCGACCGGGGCAGGTGCCTACTGCCATGTGGGTTATATTCAATATCCAGATTTTCGCCCTAGCTATTCGTTTAACAACAGCAAAAAAATGGCACAGACTGAATCAGTGGTGGTCCCCACCACCTTTCCCTGCCATGGTATCCATAATGGTTTTAAAAATGCACCAAGTCATTCCAAGGCTCAGGATAATAATGGTGTACCACATTCCGCCAAAGAAAAGAAAATGACCGGCATCCCAGGCCCACTCAAAGCAATTTGGCAACATATTAATGTCTCCTACGTATTAAGGCAATTTTTTTGTCTAAGAATAATCAGCCTGCATGATTTTTTCATCTATCTTCCGGGTTGGACCTTCCCACACATAGAAATCACAATGCAC
Source organism: Desulfocicer niacini (assembly GCF_054657595.1). Taxonomy (NCBI): domain Bacteria; kingdom Pseudomonadati; phylum Thermodesulfobacteriota; class Desulfobacteria; order Desulfobacterales; family Desulfobacteraceae; genus Desulfocicer; species Desulfocicer niacini. The sequence continues at coordinate 65,034 of NZ_BAAHYK010000017.1, read as the reverse complement.
GGGAAAGCCCGACAGGAATACCAAATAAAAAGTCAGCACAGACGTAATTATATTTTTATCCGGCAATTAATCGCCCGGGGTCAATCCAATTTATTTCTCAGCAGATAATTCCTTCTCCTGGGGAAATACCGGCAGATACCGATAAGCCAGAGACAGAAGAATAACGCCATAGGCAACGGGCAGAATGGTGGTGGCCACTTCCTGCCAGCTGGGAATGTAAAGTGCCCAGGTATCAAAGCTCATCACCGGCACCGCCATGACCTGAAGCACCATGACCCAGCGATTGAGGCAGACTCCCAGAACGCCCAGAATAATGGCCAGAAGCAGCAGCCGGGAATTTTCTCTATACTTCTTAGTGATGAGAATAACCGCTGGCACAATGCCGCCCAGAACGATTTCAGCAAATAGAATCCAGATGCCGTAAAAGGCATTGTCCGTATAAAAATCCATCACCGAAAATCCAAGGGAAGGTGCGGTCACGAAAATCCAGTACAGGGTATCAATGATTTTGGCCACAATATAGGTGGTGATCATCCAGCCGGAAATTTTGGCCAATAGATAGATGACATTGTCCTTGACCAACTTTTTCCGGGTAATTCCCTCCACCATCTTTGCCACAAGCAGGGTAAAGCACGGCCCATAGGCAGCGGCTGACCAAGTGAACAGAAAAAAGGTCCAGGGCCAGATAAGAAGTCCTTCCCGGAAGGCAAAGGGTCTTCCGTAAAGAACACCTGCCACGCCACCAAGGGAGCCCTGATGGAAGCAGGAAAGAAAGGCACCTGTAGCGGCAAAAACGGCCATGGCACCGTGCATGTTGTGGCTTAAGTTATGAAAAAATGGAACCTTATCCACCTGACGATTTTCCAGAATCAGTGGAATGAACTCAATGGTCAACACACTGAAATAAAGAGACAGGCAGAAGGCCACTTCGGTGAGCATGGAATGCACATTGGCATGCCAGAAAATAAACCAGCCACGAAGGGGTTGCCCAATATCAATGGCCAGGATCAGAAGTGCAGAACTGTAGCAGATAAACCCGATGACAACGGCCAGATTAATAATATTTTTCAATTCGTCAATGCCAAGCACATATTTCAACAGACCGGTGAAAAAGGCCCCGCCGCCAATGGCAATGACGGCAAGATCCGCCCAGATCCACAAGGCAAATCCATAATAGTCATTCATGTTGGTCTGGTTCAAGCCTTTAAGCCAGCACAGCCCCATGGCATAAACGCCCCACAGCACGATTACACCAACCACCGCGATCCCGGTGGCAAACACAGGGAACGGACAGCGGTTTGCGCCCTTAGGTATTAATGCAGAATCCATATCTATTTACTCCTAACTGATGGTTGGTTATTCATGACCCTTGGTTTGCTTCATCTTTGCCTTTTCCCATTCGCCGTCCAGGTAATTGTCCCCGGCTTTGCGAACCCATTCCCGTTCGGAGATATAATATACCTTGGGATTGGTCTGCAGTCGCTCCAAAAGCCGGAAAGCCTTGGGATTTCGGGGACGGCCACAATGATGGGGATCAGGATTCACCAGCTGATGAACCGCATGATCGGGATTGTTCAGATCTCCAAAGGTGATGGCACCGGCAGGACAGGCCTGGGTACACGCCGTCTGATATTCTTCCTCGGCGACGGTTTCCCTTTCTTCAAGATAGGCTTTGTCCTTTGCAGCCTGGTAACGATGAAAGCAGAAGCTGCATTTTTCAACAACCCCCCGCATGCGGGGAGAGACATCGGGGCTGAGATATTCTTCCATGCCTTCGGGCCATTTGGGATCCCACCAGTTGAAAAAGCGGGCATGGTAGGGACAGGCACCCATGCAGTAACGGCAGCCAAAGCACCGGGTATAAATCTGGCTGACAATACCGGTGCCATGGTCATAATCGGTGGCCGTGGCCGGACACACCGACACACAGGGGGAATGTCCATGATCGCCCTTGCCGCCACAGTGCATGCAAGGCCGTGGCAGATAACAGATATCGGTATCGGGGAAGGGTTTTTCATTGGTCAGCTTGTACACCCGCATCCAGGTGATGCTGTCTTTTTTATTTGATTCATCTTCTTTAAATGGAACGTTATTCTCAGACATGCACGCCACCATGCAGGACCCGCAGCCGGTGCATTTGTCCAGATCAATCACCATTCCAAATTTATGCGCATTTCCGTGATTTTGTTGTGTCATCAGAACCTCTTTAGCAATTTATCCACATCTTTTGTTGAAAACCGCCCGGTCTTCCGGGCCAATGGTTTTCATGGCTTTAGTCCAGGAAATTTTCCTGGAAAACGTCTGCTTCAGAAATGCCCATCAGACCCTGGAAAGCTTCGCCCGGATTCCCCAGGCGGCATCCAGACCGGATATGGCATCCATGACAGGCCCCACAAGTTCATTTACATTGACACCTTTACCACCGACATAACGGTTTTCCGCCATGGCATGACCAAGGCCCTGGGCCATGGCTATCACTCCAGGCATAATGCCGTCACACAGATTCACCTTCACAGTGGCGCTGGCCACGGGGGTTGTGATCACCACATCATCTCCCTGGGAAAACCCAAGGGCATCTGCGGTTTCCGGATTGACGTCAACAAAGCTGTAGGTTCCCTTAAGAACTGTATCAGACACTGTTTTCACGGCAAAGGGAGAGGCTGCCACCTGACGGCTCAAACGGATATTATCCACGGGGATCAATACCAGGGGATAGGCTTTTTCTTCTCCTGCAGCCCCAATAGCAGCGGCATCCTTTAACAGCAATGAAAAATCCACCCGGGGAAGATCTTTAACCAGGGAGACGGGATCTTTCATGACAACGCCCTCCTCGGAAAGGGACTTCCACACAGGTGTCTTTACCGCTTCAAGGCAGGCATCATAACTTTCCCAGGGAAAACTTGCAGCAACGGAACCTTCCATGGCTCCTGCCAGAGACAATACGCTGTCACCGGGATGGCGGGTATCGAAAATGGGGTCAACCATGGGGGTGGACAATGCAGTGATGTCCAGGGGAAGGGTGTTAGAAAGCACAACATCCTCACGCCGTTCAAGGAACATGTGGCTGGGAAGCACCACTGATGCAAGCTGGGTGGTTTCGTCCATGTAGGAAGAGAAACTGATCACCAGGGGAATTTTCTTTACGGCTTCGGTGACGGCCTTTGCATTTTTCAAGGTATGACAGGGATTGGCATTATAGACAAGCAATGCCTCCACCGGACTTGTTTTTGATGCCATCACCTTGTCCATTAAAGCGTCAACGGTATTTTTTTCGGAAAATCTGGCCTTGGCAAAACCATCGGTGGCCATGCCATCCATCTCAATGGCGGGCCATACTTCACCGGGATCTTTATCCATGAGCCACAGCCCCCCCGGTGCATTGATGTTACCGGCAAGGCAGTTCAGGGCGTACACGGCAGCAAATTCGCGCATGCTTCCGGCGGTATCTCCCCGGCCCCTTCCGGCAATGGCAAGGGGTTTTTCAGCATCGGCAAAGGCCATGGCCAGTTTTTGGATGACGCCCACGTCTATGCCGGTGGTCCGTGCCACCTTGGCAGGGGCATAGGTATCTTTTACCATGGTGGCAAAGGCAGCAAAGGACTTGTCATCCGCCTTAACGCCTTCGGCATCATAGCGTCCCAAGGTGATTAGGATACCGCAGATAGCAAGGGCAAGGTCGGCTTCTGTGCCCGGTTTTGCCGGAACCCATTGATCGGCAGCTGCAGCGGTATTGGACAGCCGGGGTTCAACCTGGATCAATTTAGCTCCGCTGGTTTTTCTCTGGGCATTAACGTGAAAATTATATATGGGTGCCCCCCAGCCCTCTATGAATCCGGTGCCGAAGCTTAAAATCAGATCACTGTTTTTCAGATCAAATCCCACCTCGGCATTAACGCCGTTGACGGCATCAAAGGTGGCGCGCCAGGTTTTTTCCATGGTATCCATGGTGTAGTAGTTATTGGATCCAAGAACGGTTATCAGGCGTTTAAAAAGCCCGGGAACAGTGCCCCGGTCATTTTCGGTGACGCAGGCTATGGCATTGGACTTACCGGCCTTTCTGACGGCAGCAAGGGCCTTTGCCGCATGGGCCAGAGCCTCTTCCCAGGTGGCTTTTTTCCAGGCACCATCTATTTTAATCAGGGGGGATTGAATCCGGGAAGGATCATACAGATACTGCAACGCAGAAAGCCCGTGCAGGCACACACCACCCCCATTGACAGGGTCTCCTTCGGTTCCTTCTATTTTTACCGGACGTCCATCTATTTTTCTGACGCTGATCCCACAGTTGCCGGCGCACAGACTGCACACCGTATTTTCAAATGTCACTTCTCCATCGGTGGGAACAGGGGTCCACGGCCAGTTCTGGGTCCAGATGGATGAATCATCCATAAGTTTCCAGGTTGCCGGAGATACGGCCACACCAGCAGCTGCGCCAAGTCCCAGTCCCAAGAAGCTTCTTCTATCTACTTTCATAGGTTATATACCTCAATAAAGTTTAAAGCGTTCCAACGCAAAGGCAATTGTCTATTTATGACATTGAAAACATGCGCCCTTGCTTCCTGTTTCTTTTTCATGACATTCTGCACAGTCATCCATTTTCATACGGTCCCAGGAGTTCTTTTTAAACCCCCAAATGTTTTTACCCCAGATGTCCCGGCTGTATCCGGTGATCCTGTTTTCTTCATAGGGTTTACAGGTGGTGGATTCACCAATGTTTCCATGGCAGGAAACACAATCCATCTGGGCACCCACCACATGGGCCGAATGGGAGAAAAAGACACAGTCCGGCTGCTCGGAATACACCAGCCATGGCACTTCTTTTTCCTTTTCCACATACTCTGCAATGAAAATGGCTTCATCTTCGGTTTCGCCCATGGCTTCGGCATGGCACTCCACACACTGGGAAAGCTTGGGAAGACCTGCGAAACTGCCATCTTCGCGGAAATAGTGACAGGAGTCACACCCGCCCATTTCCGACACATGCAGGGCATGATCAAAATTAAAGGGTTGCTCTTTTTTTGAATAAAGCAGGTTGGGAAACAGCAACCACCCCGATAGAAAGCAGACAGCAAAGGCTGCAATAAAAAAGAGGACCCCTGTTCCAACGCCGGAATCCCCTTCTGCCTTCTGGTCTTCAGATCCGCCCAACTCCAGGGCATCTGCAGAACCTTTTTCAGTTTTCTCTTCTAATTCGCTCATGAAAACCCCATCAATTAAATTGTTGATGCAACACACACCAGTTGTGCCGGATGACACATCCATCCGGCATCATATCTACGCTGTGAAAGGTATTTCATACCCGCTTCACAGTCACTTCCACAAAACAGTTTTTCAACCGATCAAATAACGTTAATCTATATTAAGAACTGTATTTGTTGTCAAGATAAAATCCTAAGCATAACTGTGGAGCCCGGGCAGCAGGTTGACGCCAAAATAGGTAAACAGCACCGCCATGAATCCCACAATGGAGACCCATGCAATCTGTTTTCCACTCCAGCCCCGCATCATTCTCAGATGAAGCAGCGTGGCATAGATAAGCCAGGTAATCAACGACCAAGTCTCTTTGGGATCCCAGGACCAGTAAGTTCCCCAGGCAGAGTTGGCCCACACCGCCCCGGTGATGATACCAATGGAGAGAAACAGAAAGCCGAACATGACCATCTGATGGGTCAATTCGTCAATGAGGCCAAGGGATGGCAGCCTTGCTGCCAGGCCACCTGCCTTGGGGTCTGCGGGTTTTACAAGGTACATGATGCTGAAGCCAAAGGCCACGGCAAAACCGGCATACCCCAGAAAACAGGTGATCACATGGGCAATGAGCCAGTTGCTTTTCAGGGCCGGGATAAGCGGGGTAATTCGGTCCCCGATGGAGGGAGACAAAGAGGCATATGCAATGGCCAGAAAAATTAAAGGCGTGGCAAATACACCAATGATCCGTTCGCGATATTTAAATTCCACAAAGATATAAAGTGCTGCCACAGTCCAGGAAAAAAAAACCAGGGATTCGTACATGTTGGAAAACGGTGCATGGCCATACCCCATCTGGTAAGATTCAATCCACCGCATGGCAATTCCCAGGGTATTTCCCATAAAACCGGCAATCAGGACATATAATCCCACCTTTGCCATGATTTCCTTTTTAAAAGTCCAAGCACCGATGTAAAGTACCGAAACAAAGGCATAGATAAATGTGACCACAGACAAAAGCATGGAACTGTTCATTATTTAATATCCTTAATTTTTTCTGCAAGTTTTTCAATTTTAAGCTTCATTCCCTGGGGATTTCGGTGGGAGGTTCCCGCCACCATGACTGCACAGGCATTTCCTGCACCCCTGGTAATGTAGATACAACTGGTCTGGTGGGACATGAAAAAGGTGATCCAGCAACCGGCAATCATGAGGAGGAACCCCAAATAGACATACCACACCCCGGGGTCTTTGTTTACCTGAAGGCCTGTATAATATTGCTTGTCAAAGCCATCGACCTCAAAAGCAAACTGCCCCTGTCGCATTTTATCAAATGTGGGAAATCTCACCGATATAAAAATATCTGTTTCCGGCCCAGCATTCGGAATAAGACGTCCCACAAATCCCTCTCCAAGGTTATGTCCCCGGAACGGATAATCGTTGACAAAGCGATCCATCACCAGCTTTCCACCGGATTCAGGAAGGGTAAGTGCCTCGTTAAAGGAGAGCGTATGTTCGTAGGTCATTCCGCTGTCTTTACTGGTATACTTCAAATGAACGTTGGTGGCCGAGGCCGTGCCGTAGCTGGACTGATAAAAACTGATTCCCCGATATCGCAGGGGATCATTGACGATGACATCCCTTGTCAGGATCTCTTTTCCGCCATCAATGATGGTCAGGCTGGATTTAAACTCTTTGGGTTGCCCGGTGTCATAGAAACTTACGGAAAAATCATTGCATCGCACGGAAAACCCCAGCGTAATGTGTTCATGCTGGCCTTTCCTGGCTTCGATGGTATCGGCGGCTTCACCTTCCGCAATATTAACAAACCCCTTGAACCCCCAAAGGCCGCCGATCACCGCACCTGCAAGCATGAAAAGAATGCTCAGGTGCACCACATAAACCCCCAGGCGGGTCCAGCGCCCCTTTTCTGAAAAAAGAGCAACGCCATCGTCTGTTTCCTGAAGAATCACCGGCCCCATGGCTCTTTCCATGAGACTGTCACAGGCTTTTTGAAGGGCTCCGGCCTCATTTACAACTTCAAATCTATGGGCTGTGTCCATACCCTGGAACCGATTCAAATTAAATGAGACTTTGGCAGGAAAGATAATCTTCCAGGTGCGCTGAAGCCTGTCAATGGAACAGACTATGATATTAAGGGCCAAAAGTCCCATGAGCAGGAGAAACCACCAGGAGTGGTACATATCGATGATGTTTAATCCACGAAAAAGAGAGAAAAAAACTTCTCCATATTTTTGAAGATAAAAGGCTTGGGATGCATTTTGTGGAATCAACGTTCCGATGACAGAGGTTGCTGCAAGCATGAGCAGCACAAACACTGTCAGTTTCACTGAGGTAAAAAATTGCCAGATCTTATTGTTAGATCCGATCTTTTTCTTTTTACGGGTCATACCAGATTTGTCCTTAAATTCTATTTAAATTGTGTGTTCACCGTACCGAATACTGACAGCACAAGATTCCATCGGTGACAGAGGATGTCAAACCAACCGCCCGGGCTCATAAAAGTCACACTGGTTAGTGATTATTGGCTGGTAGGGATGATGGTAAAATCCACCCTTTATATCAAATTCACCATGCAAGCGCAAAACCTTTTCAAGATCCATGAAATTCCCTTTATTTATGCACCTCCTCCATTAAATTCTTGACACATCAGAAGCATAAAGTTAAATTACACATATTACACGGGTTCGGGGCAAGAAAAACTATCTGCTTCGGAACCCCAATCAGTCAGGTTGTAAAGCCTGAAAGGATGTCAACATCCCACACCCCAAGAGAATCAGAAGAAATACAACCAGAAATTTTTAAAAGGAGGAATTTCATGGAAAAACGTATTATCAAAGGACTTATCGTTTTTATATCGTTGGTGTTCATGGTTGGCTGTGCTGCCCAGGGCCCCACGACATCAACACCCGCGTTCTCACCCGTTAAAATAAATGCAGCCAACTATGATGCAAAGGTGAAAAATTTTGTTGTTATTCTGGATGCATCAAGTTCCATGACAGGAACCTGCAAGGGCACCGACAAATATATTCTTGCCACTGATCTGGTTTCCAGATTCAATCAGACCCTTCCCGAAATGGGACAGACTGCCGGTTTACGCACCTTTGGAAACAATAAGTCCATGTCCACCAAACTTCAGTACGGCATGGCAACTTATTCCACTGCCGATTTTGATAAAGGCCTGAAAAAAATAAATAACATTGGTGGTTTTACCCCCATGGCCAAGGCCATTAACGCTGCAGGCATGGATCTGGACAAAGCAGAAGGCAAAACAGCCATTATCATCGTCAGTGACGGCCTGCAGACCGCTGGCAGCGCCACTGCAGCCGCCCAGGCCCTTAAAGATAAATTTGGAAAATCTTTGTGCATTTATCCTGTCCTCATCGGAGATTCTGGATCCGGCATGGACCTGATGAAAAAACTTGCCGAAATCGGGGAATGTGGCTCATTTTCCCAGGGTGAAGCTCTCATGTCCGGTGCAAGTATGGCCACCTTTGTCAAAAAGGAATTTCTCACCAAAAAAGCTGCTCCCGCAGCAGCACCCAAAGACAGTGACAACGATGGCGTAATCGACGATAAAGATCTCTGCCCTGATACCCCTGCAGGTGTTGTGGTGGACGAGAATGGTTGTCCCCTTGACACAGATAAAGACGGCGTCTACGATTACATGGATAAATGCCCGGGAACACCCCTTGGAGCCAAGGTCAATGCCCAGGGCTGCTGGGTACTTGGATCTTTACTCTTTGATTTTGATGAAGCCGTCATTAAACCGGCTGGCTTTGCAGAACTCGACAACGTCATGGCAATCTTAAAGAAAAACCCTGCCATGACCATTACTCTAATGGGTCACACGGACAATGTAGGGACTGCTGCCTACAACAAGAAACTGTCCATCAAACGTGCCAATGCCGCCAAGGATTACCTTGTCAACAAGGGTGTCAGCGCCGGTCGCATCTCCTGTGAAGGATATGGTTTCAGCCAGCCAGTGGCCACCAACAAAACCGACTTCGGTCGTTCCTTGAACCGGCGTGTGGAAATCAAACCCAAAAAATAAGACCCCATTGACAGTGGTTATCTTCCTGCTTTCTTTTTAACGGCTCGAGGGTGTGTGACATTTTGATTTACCTGACACAGTCAGTCCACCTACAGGCCGACAAGGCAAGATAGCCTGGAAACATCACTGGTGATGACATCAGTTCAAACCAACCCCCTGGAATATTCTTTCCAGGGGGTTTTTAATTTAAGTATACCCCATGTCAAAATCCAAAAGATAAGGATGATCATGTTTTCCATAGAGCAGTTCAAGCAACAATATGATGTAGAGCTGACCACATTTTCCGTGGGCAGCCATCAATTACAACTTTTTGTCCCCCGCAAAATTGATGCTTTTATCAACCCGGACGATCTATTCACTGATTTCCCCCTGTGGTCAAAAATATGGGAAGCCACGGCAGTGCTAGCCAACCATCTGAACACCATGAAGGTCAATCCAGACCATCGTTTACTTGAAATTGGCTCTGGAATGGGGGTGACAGGTCTGTGTGGTAATAAAATGGGACATCGCATCACCATAACCGAATACAACGAAGATGCCATCAACTTTGCCAAAGCCAACGCCCTGCTGAACGGCATGGACCCATCCATCATCGCAAAGCTTGACTGGAACCAGCCCATGGTCCAGGGGAAATTTGACTATATCATCGGATCAGAGGTGGTATTCAAGGAAACAGATTTTCCCGGCCTTTATTTTCTATTTCAAAAATATCTCAAGCCCGGAGGCAGGATTGTGCTTGCCGAAGGCATGAGAAAAACCTCACTCAAGTTCATCCAGGAGATGGAAAAACATTACCAGATCCGCATGAAAAAACAGACCATAGGCCCTCCTGAAAAACAGGTGTCCGTGGTTCTCATGGAGATGAGGGACAAGGCATAAGGAAGTCAGATTCTATTGATTTACCGTACATAAAAGGCTTGATCACAACATGTGGGGAGGGGTCAGGCTTGCGTTATTGACTCTTGCGGTTGATCAAAGCACAATATCACAAGCCTGACCCCATTGGCCCATGTTATGGCCAAAACCTTCATAAACTCCAGAGGGCCATTACCATGCCTGAGTTCTGGTCTGATTGAGCGGTGGATTGAAAACGGCTAAGCCCCTGAGCCATGCCTGAAACTGGAGGGGAATGCATCTGTGTCACGGACAGGAGCTGCCCGTCATTCGGGAGAAGGCAAAGCGCCATCCTTCACCAGGTTCAGCAGCCATAACCCTGTCAGGAACAATACCATCAGGCTCAATACTCCCCAGCGTGTATGGCCGGATATCTTTGCAACTCCTCCCATGAGAAGAGGGCCTGAAATAGCGGCAAACTTTCCAAACACATTGAAAAAACCAAAAAATTCACCGCTCTTTTCCATGGGAATCAGCCGGGCAAAAAAGCTGCGGCTGAGGGCCTGTATTCCCCCCATGGAAGATGCCACCAGAAAGGCGATGACCCAGAACAGTCCCACCTTGAGCTTCGGGTTCTGAATTTCTGGAAGCAGGAAGGCCATTACAGTAATCACGCAATAGACACAGATACCGACGTTGAGCATGGTTTTGGTTGAAAACCTCTTAGCCAGCCGCCCATAGACAAGGGCAAAGGGAAAGGCAATTATCTGAATGAACAGGATCACAACAATAAGAAGGCTAATGCTAAAGCCAAGATCCCGGCCATAGGCGGTGGCCATGCTTATGATGGTGCCCACCCCGTCAATGTAGAAAAAATATGCGGCCAAAAACATAAAAACAGATGGATGCGTACGGATGCTCTGAAAGGTATACCACAGCCTTTTAAAGCTGTCGTGCACCGGTCGAGCAGGCCGAGGAAGAAAATGCCTTTGCCCAACGGTTTTAAGAAGGGGTATAGAAAAGACAAACCACCACACGGCCACAACCACAAATCCCATGCGAACAGCATCCAAGGACAAACCGTCCCGGGAAATATCCCCAGCACGGGTGAGAAGCCACAGGATGAATACAAAGGGGATCACACTGCCGATGTAGCCCCATGCATACCCCCGGGAAGACACAAGATCCATGCGTTCCGGGCTGGTTACATCCACCACAAATGCGTCATAGAACAAATTGGCACCGGCCCAGCCCACCCGGCCCAGCACAAAAAATATCAGACATACCATCCACATGCCGGGCCCAATGCCGGCAAGGGCCATGGTGAAAAAAAGACCCATTCCCAGAAAAAAAACAAAAAAGGCCTTTTTTTTACCTTGGTAATCTGCCATGGCCCCAAGGACAGGGGACAACAATGCCAGAATCACAGAAGCACCGGCATTGGCAAATCCCCAGTAGGCCGTTGAAACCACGTACGGCAGCCCTGCCGCAGCAACATCCTTGAAAAAAATGGGCATAACAGCGGTTATCATCACCAAAACAAAGGCAGAATTACCCACATCATACAAAATCCAGGCAAGCTCCTTCCTTGAAAGGCCCGGTTCGGGGAATTCCAGATTTTTATTCATTCTTCTCTTCTTCAAACAATTGATACACCATGGAATTTTTATTTTTCAATATTTTTGACCCCCGGGTGATTTTGCACAGACTGATGCCGTATTTTTCGGCAATTTTTCGCTGGGTCAAGCCCTGTTTAAGGTCTTTGAGTAATTTCCAACGAAGGGAAAGATCTGCCAGCTCCCCCGGGGTGAACAGATCCTCAAACAGAGCATCAAGGTCATCCACACTGTTAATGGATAAAATTGCGGTGAGCAAGTCTTTATCAACGGACATTTTTTCTCCTCGGTTATCTCATGAATGGCGAATATGGGCTACTTGGCCAGACATTTACATTGGGCGTATTTTCAACCCGGATACTGACCCGGAATAATACTGTTAAGAAAAATCGGCGGATTACAGCTATCATGAATATAAAATTACACGATTTTGTCAAAAATTCAAAGAAAACTGAAAATTTTAATGGAATCATCGCCAATGCTAAACCACCGGTTATCTTTCTTGGTTTTTGCATCACTTTGATGTATTAATACCTGACATTGATTTTACAACACATGCTCTTCCCAGAGTGGAAGATGTTATGACCAAACCCGAAAAAACAATCGCCGGCAGTGAGCTATAACGGGTCACTCAATACCTTCCAGAGCCCCTTACGCGAGGGATACAACATAACTGCCCAAGGATATTATGACATGAATGGCAAAATACTTGAAAGAATTCTGAACCAAGTGGCCCAAGGAGCGCTTTCCGCGGCCACGGCCCGGCAAAAGCTGGAACACCTGGCCTTTGAAGACATTGACATCGCCCACATTGACCACCACAGATCCCTTAGAAAGGGATTTCCTGAAGTTATTTTCGGACAGGGCAAAACAGCCGTTCAGATAACCCGGATACTCCAGGCCATGACCATGGCTGAGGATGTGGTGCTGGTTACCCGCATCGGCAAAAACAAGGCCGCCCAGGTGATGAAGAATGTTCCCGAATCCATCTATGATGCCGATGCCCGGATACTTCAGCTGCAAAAAAGCCCCCCGGAAATACGCAACAGCGGTGAAATCCTGGTTATTTCCGCCGGCACATCAGATATCCCCGTTGCCAAGGAAGCGGCCATAACTGCCCGGGCCATGGGCAACCGTGTCACCACCATTTTTGATGTGGGGGTTGCCGGTATCCACAGGCTCTTTGCCCACCGAAAAAGCATTGAACAGGCAGCGGTAATCGTGGTGGTGGCAGGTATGGAGGGAGCCCTGCCAAGCGTGGTGGCAGGCATGGTAAAATCTCCTGTGATTGCCGTTCCCACGAGTGTGGGGTATGGCACCAGTTTCGGGGGAATGACGGCCCTTCTGGCCATGCTCAACGCCTGCAGTTCAAACATTGCCGTGGTGAACATAGACAATGGATTCGGGGGTGGACACATGGCCGCCACCATCAATGGACTCACCGCCCTGCCCCGGGATGAAACAAAAGATCATGGAGCAGCCCTGTGATGGAAAACGCACCCATAGATAAAAGCATACGCATCGTAAACTGCCCGGAAAATGCCATAGACATTGAAAATTCCGATTTCTACCAGGACACGGAATGTGTCACCATGACTCCGGAGCAACTGCTGGAGGCCCTGTCACTCAAACAACGACCGGTGATCCTTTTTATATACCTCAACGGAACCCATGTCATCAGCTTTGAGGTTTTAAAAAGACTCACCACCGGCATGCGCCCCACCATCATCATCGCCATGGTGTCTGCCACGGAAATTTCCATGGGTATCACCGCATTGGGTATTGATGTGGCCGATTTCATGGTGCTACCTGCGGATGGCACCACCTTTGATATCTATGTAAAAAGGGCCATGGACCGAATCTGCATTCAGAAAGACCTGCTGTTTAAAAATGAATACTACAAAAGCCGTTACAATATATCGGAGAAAAAATATCAGCAGCTCTTTGACGAAGTCCCCTGTTTTATTTTTACCCTGAACAAGGACTACCTTATCACCGATTCCAACAGAAAATTCAATGAGTATTTCGGCAGTCACATTGGTGAGTACTGTTTTGGGATCTGCAAAAACCGGGACGATCCCTGTCGAAAATGCCCCGTGCAGCAGACTTATGAAGATGGGCAGAACCACGCCCTGGAATCGGAAATCATATCCTCGGACGGTGTCAAGCACATTGTGCTGTCCTGGACGGCACCCATTCGTGACGGGGCCGGTAATATAAGCAAAGTACTTGTCATGCTCACCGATATCACCGAAGTAAGACACCTTGAAGACCATCTTGCCTCCCTGGGGGTGATGATCGGCTCCATCTCACATGGAATAAAGGGGCTTTTGACCAGCCTGGACAGTGGAATGTACCTACTGAACACAGGATTTAAAAAGGGGGATATGCCCCGTATCAGTGAAGGGCTTGATATCTCAAATCAGATGACCGAAAAGATAAAAAAACTGGTGCTTGATATCCTATATTACACCAAAACAAGACGACCGGTCTGGCAATCCGTTTCCGCCAGAAGCTTTATTGATGAAGTTTTGATGCCCATTTTGCCTGCGGCCACAAAACACAACATTCGGCTCAATGTGAATGTGCAGTGCGAAACCCGGGACGACACCTTTGAAATTGATGAGAAAAGCCTGCAGTCTGCCTTTATAAACATCCTTGAAAACAGCATAGATGCCTGCGTTTCTCTAAATAAAGCCTCACCACCCACCATCCTTTTTCATTGCCGCATCAAGCCGGACAAAATCATCTTTCTGGTAAAAGATAATGGTAAAGGCATGGATACCGCAACCTTGAAAAATATCTTTACCATCTTTTTTTCATCCAAGGGAAAACAGGGGACAGGGCTTGGGCTTTACATCACAAACAAGGTGCTTGAGCAACACAGCGGAGAAATCAAGGTAAAATCATCACCGGATATCGGTACCAAGTTTCTCATTAAAATGCCACGCAGGATTCCCTCCACCGCCAAGAAAAAACATTGATCCAGCCGGATCAAAAAAACCGGGCAGTCGGGGAAAAATCATGTTTGCATACGCAAAAGTGCCAGCAATTTTTCTTCGGTCAGCAAAAAAGGGTTGCCTTTCATGCTGCTGGACTTCAGTGCCTGTGTGCTTAATCTTTTGCAGTGATCTTTTGTGAGACCATAGTGCGACAGGGGGGGCAGAGCCAAGCAGGCGGTCATTTCATGAATCCATTCCATGGCATCTCCGGCCTTGGATGCCGCATTTCCTGTTAACAGACCAGCCACTTCCCCAAGCTTTGTGTCAACAAGGCTGGCTGGTGTATCACAGGAACGGCTTTCGGCCAAATTCAATGCCATGCACGGCCCTAAAAGATGTGCGCAGATAATCCCGTGGGGAGCAGGGATCATGCCTCCCATGGGGCCAGCAATGGCGTGTACAACCCCGAGCCCGGCATTGGCAAGGGCAATGCCGCTGAAAAGCGCGGCAAGACTCATGTCTTCCCTTGCTGTCACATCCCCTCCCCTGTCATGGGCCATCTTCAGGGAACGCCCCACCCGCTTTATCCCCTCCCGACAAAGAATGTCAGTGAAGGGACTGGCAGCATTGGAGATAAAGGCCTCAATAAGCTGGGTCAAGGCATCCATACCAGAGGCTGCCGTCACAGAAGGTGACATGGTCAGGGTAAGTTCCGGGTCCACAATGGCAACATCCGGTGCCATGAAAGGACTTCTAAGGCTTACCTTCACCCCGTGCTCCGGGGAGGCAAGCACACTGTTAAAGGTCACCTCGGCACCGGTCCCGGCGGTGGTGGGCAGCACCACAAGGGGAAGGGGCGGACAGGGAAGGGGTCGGCCTTCACCGATGACTTCAAGATAGGTCATGGCAGCACCGGGATTAACCGCAAGGGCGGCAATGGCCTTGCCTGCGTCCATGACACTGCCCCCTCCAACGGCAATCACAAAATCCACCCCCAGATCCCCTGCAAGCCCCCTCCCCCTTTCCACGTCCTCAATGGTTGGTTCCCCTTTTTGGGAGAAAAGGGTGTGGCGAATATTGTGCTGGTCAAGGCAGGAAAGGAGCTCATTGATGCGGAAGGGGTCATTGCCTAAAATTACCAGGGTATTTTGGCCCAGGCCTGATGCAATGCTCCCGATGTTGCGGACAACTCCCCTTCCAAAATGTATCTTTGTGGGAAGACTCAAGGAAAAAAACATCTGTTCCACCTCCGCCATCATCCTAAAAGCCCCTTTGATTTCTTTCGACTGCTGCTCATGCTTTTGCCCATGAGCCATCCTGCCAGCAACACACCGGCACCGGAAACAAACCATTTGATCATCCCTGTTTTAAGGGGATCATCCCCCGTGGATGTCAGGGAAGCTATTTCCCCGCTCAAGGTTTCCACCTCTTTTTTAAGGGTCTCATTTTCTGTCACAAGTTCCCCGGATTCAAGGCTTGATTTCAACTGGTCTAGGGAAGACCTTAACTGCTCAACAGATGCATTAAGGCGGTCATTGGCCTCCTGCAGAGCCTTTTTTTCTGCTTGAATTTTTTCAAGTGACTCCCCAAGGATCTCAGCACGTTTTTTATAGTTCTTCAAATCCTTGCTCACCCCTGCAGAAGAGGCTATACCGGCGGCTTCACTTGCCTGCAATGCCTTTTCAAGGGCCATTATTTTGCCATTGAGTTCCTCAATGACCATGGCCTTGGGTATTTCCATGGTGATGTACTGTTTTTCAACCCATCCCTGATCTCCTTCCATGGTTCTAACCTTAAAATGGGTCTGACCTTTTTCCAGAATATCAAGGGGAGCATTACTCCTTAAGGTTCTGATAACATTAAAATTACTTCCAGGGCCTTTCCGCATAGTCAAAATGAGCATATCAGAAACATAACCGGTTTCAGCACAGGATATATCACAATAGATCATTGGAATCATTATCAACGTTATTAAACAGAAAGTCTTAACAGATGCTGTTATTTTCATTTACACGTCTCCTTTCCAAGAGGGTTTTGTGTTCAATACCAACACTTGGCTAATTTTACAACATCATTTATAACATAGTTGGCAGTAACCACCTGCCACAAAAAAGTTTATAATCCTAATTATTTCAGATATCTGGACAAATATTATTAGGATTCCACATTTCCTGGTGAACACAACAAAGCATGAAAATGAATTTATGCCACCCCCAACGCTCACCCGATCCAGCCCCAGGGCATGGACAGAATTGCCGCCGGGGGCAAAAGTACTTGCAATGCATTAAAATGCAGTGTATCAATTCTTAATCATGAGACTTTTAAAAGAACGACAAGACATTATCAACTTTGGCAATAAAATGCTTAAAGCGGGTCTGACCACTGGTTCCGGCGGAAATATAAGCTGTTTCAACAGAAAGCAACAATGCATTGCCATTACACCAAGCGGCATTGAATACCCCCTTTTGCGCCCCGAAGATATTGTTCTTTTGCACCCCGACGGTACCCCCTACAAGGCTGGCGGCAACCGCCCTTCCAGCGAGTTCGGATTTCATACGGCACTGTATGATACGCGAAAGGACGTCAATGCCGTGGTTCACACCCACTCCACCTATGCCACCACCTTTGCATGCCTGAACAGGGAAATTCCCGCCGTGCACTATCTGGTGGGATTTGCCGGAAAAAAGGTCCCCCTGGCCCCCTATGCCACCTATGGAACCCCGGAACTGGCATTCAACGTTGCAAGCACCATTGAAAACCATAATGCCGTTCTTTTGGCCAACCATGGCCTGGTGGCGGTGGGGAAAAACCTGACGGCAGCCTTTAATACCGCAGAAGAAATTGAACTGGTGGCCAGAGTCTGCTACCAGGCGGAATGCATCGGAAAACCCGTCATCCTGTCTGACGAAGAAATGGAGCGGGTCATGGTAAAATTTGCAGACTATGGCCCCCGGGAACGTAAAAATGCAACATGAATCCTGATCCACCATGGCATTGAATTCAATGCCCATTGTGAGTGGAATCCCCTTCCCGGATTTCCCTCCAAACCACAACTGTTAACACCTTAATATAATGGAGTCTTACCATGAGCCATCATCACCACGACGATCATGATCACCACCACCATGAACATGACCATGACCATGACCATCACACCCATTCCCACGACCATGGGCATTCCCATGCATCCCCCCATGAACCCGGTCATGAAATGACTTTTGAAGAAAAGCTTTCCACCCTCCTCAACCACTGGATTGCCCACAACAACAGTCACCTTGATACCTACCGGGGCTGGGCAAAAAAGGCCGAAGCCGCCAGCCTTACAGATGTGGCGGACCGTCTGAAAGAAACGGCTGAAATTTCCGAAAAAATCACCAGAACCCTGGAAGCTGCCCTGAAATCCATCCCCTGATCACCTACAAGGGGCAGTATTGCCCCCAGGATTCCGGGACCATGACGAGAATCAGAGCTTCGCAGATTCGTGTTCATGCAATTGGGAAAACTTACGGTGCACAATTATCCGTACTTACGCATTGAAAATCATGAATTTTCACACAAATCAATGTGCTTTCCCATTTATGCACTGGCCTCTTTCTTAGCCTTGGAACGCTTGGCATTGTTCCTGACAACATATGGATAAAGCTGGGAGACGAGCATGCCCGCCATCATCAAAGCGCAGCCGAACAATGCCCGCCCTGACAAGACTTCGTTAAGGATAAGCCACCCCCCCAGGGCAGCGATGACGGATTCCAGACTCAGCAGAATGGCAGCATGGGCAGGATGACTGCCCTTCTGCCCATAAATCTGAAGGGAATAGGCAATACCCACGGAAAACACACCACCGTAAAAAATGGGAAGGGCCGCGGCCTTGATTCCCTGCCAGGCGATCTCCTCAAAGGCAACCGCCACCAAAAGACTTAACGCAGAACAGATGCTGCATTGGATTATAGAAAGGGTCACAGTGTCAATGCGGTTGGTAACCCTGCCAATTATAACCACGTGACATGCAAAGAAAAAGGCACCCAGGAACTCCAGGAAATCACCATATTCAATGGCCAGCTCCTGGGTGATACTCAAAAAATAAAGCCCCAGGACGGCAAGCAGTGCGCCGATCCAGGTGCCGGCACCTGATTTTTGTTTCCACAAAAGCCCTATGAAGGGCACAATAACCACATAAAGTCCAGTGATAAATCCAGCCTTGCCCGCTGTTGTATGGACCAGGCCCACCTGCTGAAGGGATGCCCCGGTAAAAAGGACAGCCCCTGCAGCCAGTCCGCTTTTAATAATCAGTCCCATTGACGGAGGGGGCGAGACCATTACCAGCTTGTTTTTTTTGCGTTGTATCCCCACCAGCAAAAACGGAAGCAGGGAAAGACCGCCGAGGGCAAACCGAAGCCCGTTGTAGGTAAAGGGTCCCACATGGCCCATGCCCAGGCGCTGGGCCACAAAGGCAAAGCCCCATATGGCGGCGGCAAAAAGCAATATCAGTTCTGATTTGAATGTTTTAACTTCCATGGTATAAACGGCCCTTATTTTTCCGGCATCACTTAATTTAAACCACAAGCCCGGCCCCGTTCTCCTATGGATAACAGGATCAGGCCATCAAAATACAATTGGGAATTTAAATAACAGAAGATAAAACAAGTCAAGACAATTCCGGCTTTGATAAGACTGTCTGTCATGCCAGGGAAAAGTTTGGGGCTTGAACATAAGATCGGCAATGCTGGGGAGGGACCAGGATTATATTATTGGCGCTTTTGCTAAAATTAACTTTGAAACACAGATAGTTGTCAAAAGCCCAATCGCACAAGTCCTACCCCATTGGCCCACCAATTGTGATGGGAAAACCTAAGGGAGTCAGATCTTTTTAATTTGCCATCTTTCAAGCCCAAGTTGCTCATATGCCATGAATGCTACCCCGGCTAAAACGGTAAATTAAAAATTGCTGACTCCCTACGTTGCATTGTGACAGGAAGGCAGTACTTTTAATCAATCTTGATAATACCATCAAACCCATTGACGGAAAGGAATATACCAGGATACAACGCTATATTAGTGTTCTTGGTGTAGGGATTTCATCCAGGGGATAAAAAAATCATGATAGAAACAAATATGACCATTAAAGCACTTGCAGGACAAAGACTTATGGCCGGTTTTGACGGCACGGATCTGGACGATGAACTTAAATTTCTCATTCATGATCTAAGGGTAGGAGGCATCATCCTTTTTACCCGGAATGTGGTAGATTCCAGCCAGGTGGCCCGGTTGTGTAAAAACGCCCAGACCTTTGCCCGCCAGTGCAACTGCCCGCCGCTTTTTGTGGCTATTGACCAGGAAGGGGGACAGGTGGCCCGCCTTAAAAGGCCGATGTTCAGAGAATTCGAGGGCACACCGTCCATAACCAGTCCGGAAAAAGCTGCCCTGTTTGGTGAAGAAATGGCAATCCTCATAAAAAAACTTCATTTGAACATGAACCTTGCGCCGGTGATGGACACAGTTCCCCGTGGATTTAAAGGGATCATGACCCAACGGGTATTTCAGGGAAGCCCGGACACGGTTGCCGCATTGGGCATGGGCGTTATCAATGCCCTTCAGGCACAGGGCATCATGGCCGTGGCCAAACATTTCCCCGGCATAGGCAGAACCACCCTGGATTCCCATCTCCATCTTCCGGTGCTTGAAACCCCCGAAGAAGACCTGATGCACACGGACCTGATCCCATTTAAAGCGGCCATAAACGGCAAGGTTTCAGGCATCATGCTGTCCCATATCCTTTATACCGGGCTTGATTCCCAATGGCCAGCAAGTCTGTCTGTTAAAATTGCCGGTACACTTTTGAGGGATCAGCTGGGATACGACGGGATTGTAATGACCGATGACCTTGACATGAAAGCCATTACATACGATATACCCACTGCGGTTCAGCGCATATTAAAGGCCCGCATTGACATGTTTCTGATCTGCCACAGTGGCCCTGACATAGAAACGGCCATTGTGGAAACACGAAAATGTATGGATAGGGATGAAACCATGTATAAACATGGAATCACATCGATGCGAAGGATTCTGAACACAAAAAGACAGTATCTGGCACCGGAACTGTGGCCGGTTAATGGGAAGGCCCACTCTGAGGCTTGACGATTACAGCATGGCGTAAGTCTTTTGGAACCTCCATACAATAGTGGAAAAAGAAACTCCAATAAGCGTAATGGTGATGACCTTAGCCAGCTGTACCATAACTCTTCTTGAGGGGTGATTACGACACCTGGGAGGGAGGGGTAAAACTATATCCGGGTCCGGGAAAATACATCATGGTCAAGCCGGCAAAACACCCCATCCTGAATAAGTCGATGACCCCGGGCAGCGATCATGGCGGCATTGTCACCACAAAGGGACACAGGGGGCAATGCAAGGGTCATTCCTCTGTCGGCGGCATCCTTTGCCACCCGCCTTACAAGGGCTGTGTTGGCTGCCACACCACCAGCCAGCGCCACAGTGGTACATCCCCTTGCCATGGCACCATGTATGAGTTTAAAGGAAAGAACATCAAGTACAGCAGCCTGGAAGGAGGCGGCAATATCCGCCACATCCTGGCGGGACAAATCCCCTTCCCACAGCTGCACCTGCCGAGCAACGGCGGATTTTAAACCGCTGAAGCTGAAATCAAAACCTTCTTTGTCGAGATAGCTTCTGGGAAACCGAATGCGGTCGGAATTTCCCTGCTGGGCCAACTGTTCAATGACAGCCCCGCCGGGATATCCCAACCCCAGCATCTTTGCCACCTTGTCAAAGGCTTCACCGGCGGCATCATCCCGGGTCTGTCCCATCAATTGGAAATCATTGGCGGAGGTGACATGATAGATGTTGGTGTGGCCACCGGAGGCCAGAAGGATTACAAAGGGAGGTTTGGGAGGCGTTTTTCCCAGAAAAACAGAATAGATATGTCCTTCAAGGTGATTGACCCCGGTCCAGGAAATCCCCCGGGCCCAGGCAAAGGCTTTGGCAAAGGAAAATCCCACCAGAAGAGCACCCACCAGTCCCGGTCCCCGGGTGGCAGCCACCCCGTCAATGTCATTCATGGAAATACCGGCGGTTTCAATGGCCTGGCTGACAACGGGAAATATGGCTTCCATGTGCATTCGCGATGCCAGTTCCGGAACAACGCCACCATATTTATGATGCACTTCCACCTGGGTGGAGACAACGGAAGAACGAATAATACAGCCATCTTCCACCACTGCGGCTGCGGTTTCATCACAGGAGGATTCAATACCAAGAATTATCATGATATCCGGCGTTATACCCACTCAACCTGGGGGTCCGAGGCTTCTCTTGAAGCCACCTCACCCATGAGAAAGGCTTTTTCATCCATGGCGCTGAGACGATCAAGTACCTCCTGTGCACTTTCTTCAGGCACCACAACCATCATGCCGATGCCATTATTAAAAGTACGATGCATTTCCCGGTCCGTTACATTTCCAGCCTTCTGCAGAAAGGTAAACACCGGTGGAATATCCCAGCTGTCCCTGAAAATGTTAACCTTGCAGGCATCGGGGATAACCCGGATAATATTCTCATCAATGCCGCCACCGGTGATATGGGCAAGGCCATGCACAGGTAGATCTCTGGCAAGCCCAAGCAAGGTCGTACAATAAATGCGGGTGGGGGTTATCAGCTCTTCGCCAAGGGTTTTACCAAGATCGGGGATATGTGTATCCACCTCGTATCCACAGGCATCAAAACAAATCTTACGTACCAGAGAAAACCCGTTGCTGTGCACCCCGCTGGAAGCAATGCCGATTAGTTTATGACCGTTGCGAATCTCTGAACCGTCAATAATCTTGGCATTGTCCACAATACCCACGGAAAAGCCTGACAGATCATACTCCCCACCCTGGTACATCCCGGGCATTTCAGCAGTTTCCCCACCGATGAGGGCACACTGGGCTTCACAGCATCCCTTGGCAATGCCTTCAATGATACTAGCTGCCTTTTTATTATCAAGGGCACCCATGGCAAGATAATCAAGAAAAAAAAGCGGCTTGGCCCCCTGCACAACAATGTCGTTGACACACATGGCCACCAGATCAATGCCGATGGTATCATGGCGGTCCATTTTAAAGGCAATCTTAAGCTTTGTACCCACTCCATCTGTGGAGCTGACCAGCACTGGATTGGAGCAGTTAGATAAATTCAGGGAATAGAGGCCGCCAAAGCCACCGATTTCTCCCATTACACCGGTTCGTGGTGTGGATTTTGCAAGCTTTTTAATGACGCCGACAAGGTCATTGGCTTTATCAATATCAACGCCTGCATCGGCATAGGTTATGGACTCACCCATCTGATTCACTCCTAAGGTTTTATTGCATGTATTTTTGTTGCATCTATATATAGATTAAATTAAAGTCAAAAATTTTAAACTTATTCTCTCCAATTGTCAAAACCTTTTTGACATCGAGCAGCATATCATGTATTTCATTTCTATATTAACCGCGGATTTACACGCAACGAACTTGTTTTTTCAGGCATGATCACCCCACCAACTGCAGCTACAGTGTCGGTGGCCCAACGGGATCAGCCTTGGGTTACAATCAAACCTCAGGAGATTTTGTAATGAAAAAAATTAATATAGGCATACTGGGCTGCGGTGTTGTTGGAACCGGTGTCGCAAAGCTCCTCATGGAAAACCATGCATTGCTCACATCTCGTACCGGTGTGAATATAAACCTTAAATATGTGGCAGACTTAGACACCCATACCCCCCGTGGCATCACTTTTAAAGACGGGGTATTTATTTCCGATGCATCCCGGGTAATCAACGACCCGGATGTAGATATTGTGGTGGAACTCATCGGTGGAAAAAACATAGCCCGGACATTTACCACAAAGGCCCTCGAAAATAAAAAGCATGTGGTGACTGCCAACAAAGCCCTGATTGCAGCCCATGGAAATGATCTTGTCAAAACCGCCACGGACCATGGGGTGGACTATGCCTTTGAGGCCAGTTGTGGGGGCTGCATGCCCGTGATTAAAAGCATCAGAGAATCCCTGGTGGGCAACCGCATCAAATCTTTTACCGGCATCCTCAACGGTACCTGCAATTATATATTGACCAAAATTTCCAAAGAGGGATGTCCCTTTAATCAGGCTCTGAAGGCGGCCCAGGAAAAGGGCTATGCCGAGGCAGACCCCTTTCTGGATGTGGAAGGACATGACTCGGCCCACAAGCTTGCCATTCTGGCGGCCCTGGCCTATGGCATGGAAATTAATCTTGAAGATATCCATGTGGAGGGCATCACCCACATTACCCCCATGGATATTGAATTTGCAAGGGAATTCGGCTATTGCATCAAATTGCTGGCCATCAGCAAAAATGAAGATGATTGCGTGGAAGCAAGGGTGCACCCCACCATGATTCCCCTGGACAGCCCCCTTGCACATGTGGACAAAGCCATGAACGCCATCACCATTGAAGGGGACGCCACAGGTCAGACCATGCTCTACGGGGCCGGGGCCGGCATGCTGCCCACGGCCAGCGCCGTTGTCAGCGACATTGTGGACATTGCCCGCAACATTATTTCCGGTTACGGGCAGCGTGTGCCCATTCTGGGCTATCCCGCAACCAGCATTAAAGCCATTCCCATAAAACCGGTGGCCGATATTCACACCGGATATTACATCCGCCTGGCGGCCTTGGACCAGCCCGGTGTGTTGTCCCGGGTATCGGGCATTCTGGCGGATCACGGCATCAGCATCAAGTCCGTTCACCAGAAGGGCCGAAAATCCAACGGCACAGTACCCATTGTGATGACCACCCACATCGCAAAGGAAGAGGATGTTCAAAATGCCCTGGCCGGCATTGCCGCCCTGGATTCCATACCGGAAACACCTATAATCATTCGAATAGAAGACAAAGACAGCGATCAGTAGGATAAAAAATGAATCTCATATGCTCGGATCTGGAAGGGGTTTTCATCCCTGAAATCTGGATCAACGTTGCCGAAAAAACCGGCATTGAACAATTAAAACTAACCACCAGAGATATTTCTGATTATGATGTATTAATGCAGAAAAGACTCTCGGTCATGGCAGCCCATGGCCTGAAACTCAAGGACATTACAGATGTCATTGCCACCATGGACCCCCTGGATGGGGCCCTTGAAACGCTGAACTGGATTCGGGAAAGAAATCAGATCATCATCTTGTCAGATACCTTTGAAGAATTTGCAAGGCCCCTGATGAAAAAGCTCAACTATCCGGCCCTGCTGTGTCATAGCCTGACCATTGGCCCCGATGGCAGCATCACGGATTACAACCTGAGACAGGCCAACCAGAAAAAAAATGCCATCAAGGCTTTCAAAGCTTTGAATTACAGAACCATTGCCTTTGGTGACTCCTACAATGACACCGCCATGCTGAAGGCCGCAGATCACGGATTCCTGTTCTGCCCCCCGGCCAATGTAATAAAAGAGTTTCCCGAACTGGACGTCACCAGAAATTATGATGAACTCAAGGCAAAACTATCCACCCTTTTGCCCATGACATGACAAAGGCCCCGGCCAGACAGGATCTGCTGCCGGGACCATCCAAAATCAAATCAAGGGTCTAATACACACCATTATTCCCTTCACCTGTTTTTTGAATATTCCTCCCAAAGAGCACAACTGATTGAATTTACATAAAAAAAACCTAAGGGATAATAAAAAATTCCTGAGAACAAAAAAAAGCTTGACTTGTACACCGCTTTACTCTATTTTTATCGGGTTGTTGCGGGGTGGAGCAGTCTGGTAGCTCGTCGGGCTCATAACCCGAAGGTCAGAGGTTCGAATCCTCTCCCCGCTACCAACAAGTAATTTTATAGCTAAGATATGCATTAAAAAATTGTGTTGCGGGGTGGAGCAGTCTGGTAGCTCGTCGGGCTCATAACCCGAAGGTCAGAGGTTCGAATCCTCTCCCCGCTACCAAGATACAGATGCAAAAAAATAAAGACAATAGATATTGAGGTCAGCCTGAATCAGGTTGACCTTTTTTATTTGGTTTACTTAACCCGAGCGCAGCATCTGTCAGCCGTCACATTGACAGACCAATGGGAGTCAGAGTTTGGTCATTATGCCTTTAATATCAGTAAAAGCGATGGCGCCTGGTCACAACATGAACCAGCCATCCAAATTAATGGGCCATGTTGTGATCAAGACCAAGCAATGAAACCTTCCCATAAAAACGGACGATGCTGCAACTAAGGCATTTAAATCAAAGACCAAGACGTACCCGCACAATGGATCTCTGGTGATCTCCAAAGGGCAGATGATACCGATCAACCTCCACATGAACACCGGACGACCCGAGACCGTCCAACTCCCCATGGGACAATCTCCCCTTCATAGCAATCACCATTCCCGTATCTGACAGCAACGGAAGGGACAGATCCACAAAACGCCCCAGGGCCGTGAATGCCCGGGAGACAACCACATCAAACCGGCCTGAAAATGCAGGATCTTTTCCCAGGTCTTCCACCCGGGAATGAATACCCTCCGCATGGGTTAAACCAGACATGCGGATAACATGATTTATAAAGCTTATTTTTTTCCGGGAAGCGTCCACCATGACCACATGAACATCCGGTCTACACACCTTAAATGGAAGTCCTGGAAATCCCCCGCCGGAACCCACATCAATCAAGGTGCCCCCCCGGGGCACGAAGGACACCAGGGCCATGGCATCCACAAAATGTTTCACCGCTACTTCATGGGGGTCAGTAATGGCGGTGATATTAAATTTTTTATTCCACTTTATGAGCTCAGCTCCATGGAAGGCCATGGCATCCAGCCGGGCATCATCAAGGCTGAGACCCATGGACTCAGCCCCCCGGGCCACCAACGCTTTCCACTCCTCATCAAATTCTTTTATCACCATGCCCCCGACAAACCCGTATTATATCCCAGACCTTACCAAAGACGGCACAAAATCAGCCAACATTTTAAAACATCGCCTCATCCCCAAAAGGAGCTTATTCACAACATGGTCCACATGGGACTGAGGTATGGCTTGGGTTCTTAACACTTTTATTTATTGCCATTGAAACACAGATAGTTGTCAAAAACACAATAACACAAGCCTTACCTTGTAATCCCCCAATAATGACGAGTGGCCCAGGTTATGACCAAGCCCCCCCCCCCAAAAAAAGAAATGACAGGCATATCCGCTCCGGCAAAAGTCCATCACGGACAGATAATCAAAAGGTACCTTTTTGTATTGACTTCACTGTCCAATTTAATTATAATAACAAAATTTTTTACAATGTACTTTCAGTACCTGAAAAAGCTGATAATAGCAGAGCAACTTTCATTTATCAATATTAAAACGATTTAAGGCAACACAGACAATTTTCACCGGATTTCCCCATGGCGGGCAATGGTGACAGCTGAATTGTGTATTAATTTCAGTTAAAGGATTTAGTGATCATGTTAAAGGATTTAAAAAGAGTCAGGAATATCGGAATCAGTGCCCACATTGATTCAGGTAAAACAACCCTTACAGAACGAATTTTGTTTTATACAGACAGAATACATCAAATCCATGAAGTCAGAGGAAAGGATGGTGCCGGTGCCGTCATGGACTCCATGGAGCTTGAAAAGGAACGCGGTATCACCATCGCCTCCGCCGCCACCCATTGTGAATGGAAAAAAAATGATGTCAACATCATTGATACCCCCGGCCATGTTGACTTCACCGTGGAGGTGGAACGTTCCCTGAGGGTACTTGACGGCGTGGTCCTGATTCTGTGCTCTGTTTCCGGTGTACAGTCCCAGTCCATCACCGTTGACCAGCAGATGAAACGTTACCAGGTTCCCTGCATCGCCTTTGTAAACAAATGTGATCGAAGTGGTGCCAACCCCTACCGGGTGGCCAAACAACTCAGGGACAAACTCGGACACAATTCCGTACTCATGCAGATTCCCATCGGCCTTGAGGACCGCCTCCAGGGTGTGGTGGACCTCATCACCATGCAGGCCTATTACTTTGAGGGTGACAATGGAGAAAATGTAGTCGTCAAGGAAATTCCCGAAGAGCTGCGTGAAGAAGCCCAGGAAAAACGGGAAATCATGATTGATGCCGCATCCATGTATTCCGACGATCTGACAGATGCCATTCTCGAAGACAAAGAGATCACCGAAGAACTCATTGTGGATGCCGTTCGCAAGGGCACCATATCCCGGCAGATGACCCCTGTTTTCATGGGTTCTGCTTACAAAAACACGGCAGTTCAGCCCCTTCTGGATGCCGTCATCAAATTTCTGCCTGCCCCCATTGATATTCAAAATGAGGCCATAGACCTGGACAACAACGAAGAAACGGTCAACCTCTCAAGCGATTTTGACAAACCCACCGTGGCACTTGGCTTCAAGCTTGAAGACGGTCAATACGGCCAGCTCACTTACATCCGTGTATACCAGGGCAGCCTCAAAAAGGGCGACACCGTCATCAATTCCAGGGATGGCAGAAAGGTGAAGGTGGGACGTCTTATCCGCATGCACTCTTCTGAAATGGAAGACATTGATGAAATCCCCGCAGGCCATATCGGTGCCATGTTCGGCGTTGACTGCGCCTCCGGTGACACCTTTGTCAGCCCGAGCATCAATTACTCCATGATTTCCATGCACATCATGGAGCCTGTTATCTCACTGTCTCTTAAACCGGTGGACAACAAGTCCCAGATCAACATGTCCAAAGCTCTGAACCGTTTCACCAAAGAAGATCCCACCTTCAGAACCTATGTGGACAAAGAAACCAATGAGACCATCATCCAGGGCATGGGAGAGCTTCATCTGGAGGTGTATGTTGAGCGTATGAAGCGTGAATACAAAGCAGAAGTTATTACGGGCAAACCTCGGGTGGCCTACCGGGAAACCATCACCCGGAAAGCCGAGTTCAACTATACCCACAAGAAACAGACCGGTGGTTCCGGTCAGTATGGCCGAGTTTCCGGTTTCATGGAACCCTGTGAAGAAGAATTTGAATTTTCCAACAAGGTCACCGGTGGACGTATTCCCACCCAGTTTATTTCCTCCTGCGAAAAGGGTTTTCAATCCTGCATGGCCAAGGGGCCCAAAATGGAATTCCCCGTTACCGGCGTAAAGGTTACCCTGGAGGATGGCGCATTCCATGCGGTGGACTCCTCTGAAATGGCATTCCAGGCAGCTGCCCGGGGTGGTTTTCTGGAAGCGTACATGAAGGCGAAACCCGTTATCCATGAGCCCATCATGAAGGTAGTCATCGAAACCCCCAATGAATTTCAGGGCTCCTGCATGGGGCTGATCAACCAGCGCCGGGGAATCATCCAGGGTTCCCAGGAAGAAGGTGTCATGTCTGTGATTGAATCCCAGGTTCCCCTGTCTGAGATGTTCGGATTTTCCACCATTCTTCGATCCGCCACCCAGGGCAAGGCCCAGTTCACCATGGAATTTTCCACCTACAAGCAGGTGCCCCAGTCCGTGGCCGAGGAAATCATAAAAGCCAGAGAAGAAGAAAAGAAGAAATAGACATCCCTGATATAACTTTATATAAGGTCAAAAGCACTTTAGATTATTAGGGGGAAATGTCCTTTCAACAGGATTTTACCTCAACAAAAAAAACAAAGTGCTTTTAAGCCTTGCTAATAAACATAAGACGGTTATGATAAACAATGAAATCCAAATCAAAGGCTCCACGCTGGCAGTTCTGGATTTCTTATGAATACATAAAGAGAGGAAAAAATGCTGAGAAAAGATCTCATCCCCAAAAGCCCGGTCATTCAAATACTGGGTCAAGAGAATCTTGAAAGTGGACGTTTTGGAGCAGTGATCTCAAGGGCCGGTGTTGGAAAAACACAGTTTCTTGTCCAGATTGCCCTGTGCTGGCTGCTGGATGGTAAAAAGACCATTCATATCAGCCTTAACGAAGCCATTGACAAAATAAACATCAGATACAAAGAGGGATATACCAACCTCATTGACAGTGTCGGTTACATTGATCCCATCAAAGCCAATCGCCTGTGGGAAGACATTGACACAGGGAAGCTTGGCATCAGCTACAGTGAAGCATCCTTTTCTTCAGATAACATTCGCGAATACCTGACCACCCTGAAAAAAGAGAATCTGGAACTGCCTGCCATGATGGTCATTGACGGTATTAATTTTGACAATGACAATACAGATCTTTTAAATGAACTGGCAACCCTCACTGCTGATTTTTCCATCAGTGCATGGTTTTCCATCCAAAGTCACCGGGAAGAACCCCTGACAGACCAGGGATTTCCTCCCCAGCTGGACAAGGTCAAAGAGCGTTTTGATAAAGCCCTTTTTCTCAATCCCCAGGATGATAAGATTGAAATTGTTGTGCTCAAGGACGGAGACAGTGAAAACAGAACCTTTCTCCTTGATCCGGCAACCATGATGAAATCCTGATCAAGCCCTTCAGTTACAGTTTCTCCGGGTCCATGGGCTAAACCAAGATCTCTAAGGACCCGGGGAAATTTCCTCCGGATGAACAGGGTTCATCACTGTCATCAGAAATCTGGAGATGGCCCCGAACATCCGTGCACTTTTTTGGGAATCTTCCCAGGGCAGCCCATGCTGCCTGGTATCAAACAGGTAGTACTCCTTTAGCTGCGACCCCACCCTGTTGAACAGTTTTTCACTGCCCCTTACATCAACAATGGGATTTTCCCGGGACTGTACTATCAGTCCAGGTGCCTTTAAGTTTTTCAAAAGAGGTTCCACCTGCTCCATAAGCTCCTCCACCTGCTTCATTCCAGCCTCCGGATTTTTATCATAGGCCACCCGGGGATTTGCAGGGACATAGTGCCCCGTTGATTCATCATCGGATTTCATCCCGGCTTTTTTCATCACCTGATTCCACAATCCCGAAGATGACACAAAGGCGTCCGAAAAATCCTTCATGCGAAGGGGTGGTGCCACTGCAAAAAAGGCCTGACAATCCGTAGCCTTTGCCTGGAGATATATGGCAATAAGTCCACCGATCCCCACGCCTCCCACGGCAAAAGCCCGGCATAGATGCCTTATCACCACAAGGCCCTCCTCTGCGGATTCCAGCCATTTTTCATAGGTGGTTTTGACAAGATCCTCCACGGATGTGGCGTGCCCTTTAAACCGGGGCACATACACGGTAAACCCTTTTTCATTAAGGTTTCTTGCCAATCCACCCATTTCTCCGGGGGATGACAGATAATCATGGAGCAACACCACTCCTCGTTCCATATCTTTACCTTTAAGAAGCAGGGGCCGTCCCATGCGCTTGTCCCGGATAGTTGCAGGTGATGCCGTTTCCATGAAATCCGTTTCAAATTCACTGAAATGCTTTTCCAGAATGCGCTCCCGGACCTGGTCAAAAATATCCCCGGTGGATTTCAATGCCAATGCCTGGAAATAATCCTGCAATGCCACAAGGGGTTCCACCTCATTGGCAATGACAGACACCGGGTTCTTAATTCTCACGGAATGAAACTCCGAATGAGTAAAAAATTTTGCTTGATTTTTATAAATTTTATTGCCCTTGACCTCAATGATGTCCGTTTCACTGGCCACCTGCATAAAATCTTCATAGCGATTAAATCGATCATCAATGAGTAAATGCACCTGATTGCTGTACAGACTCTTGTGAAAATGGCAATGCATGGACATGGTACAGGCGGCGGTTGCAAGAAATGCCCGGCAGCGGAAATCATAGGTATCAATGCCCCGGCCGCCATCGAGCAGATATTTTAACAGGGATGCGAAAATATGATCATAGTTCAGGGTGGTCATGCCATACACCCGGGACATGTATTCGTGCATGAGCCACAGAGCCCCCTTACGTATCACGTGGTTTGAACTCAGGCGGGGAGAAAATTCCACCGGTCTTCTGGATGTCACATCACTTTCCACAAAACCGTTGAAAAAAAGATCCTTGACCCCAATGGGATTCCCAAAACGGATGTCCACGTCCACACCGGAAAATACCATGGTGCCTTCGGTCATCAGTTCATCCATCATACGCGGGGATGGATTTTCCATCATATTCTGGGCAATGCGACTCAACAGGTTTTCCCTGGCCCGCATCGGGTAGTAGGTGATATTCACCGGCACAATATAGGTTTCATTTTTACACACGGTTTCCGGGGATTTTATTTGATAGCATGTCAGCAACCGCTGGTATTCTTTTGGGTTTATGGATTTCATCCGGCGAAGGCGTTCCCTGTAAAAGGCCGTTCGAAGTGCCAGGGTGGCAGCTCCGGTATGGGGTCTTTGAAACTCGCCATCCTGGTGAATATGGAAACCCTCATCCACCAGAATTTTCTTGTTTTTCACCATGAGCCCTTCCGGGAAGATAATACATTCCGCATCACCAGACAAAAGGCCTTTGACAATTAGAAAATCACGTTGGGGGTCCTTGGTGGACACCGCCCCCATGGCTTCCAGAGTTCCCTTAAGGCCTCCCTGGAACAACTCTGCTGCGGCAAGGGACCACACGGGTTTCTTGGTAATGGCATGGATGTAATAGGGCAAAAAAATGGTTTCAATGCGGGTAAAGTGATTAGCGGTATAAACAACGGAACCCTGGGGAATATTTTCCTGGCCATGCAGGGTCACCCGGGTTTTTGACAAACCGGTGAAGGCCTTAAGCGCATAGCTGGACATGTAATAAGCAAATCTGTTCACAGTTTCAGTCTCTGAAGAGGTAGATTGTGGGTAAGATGAAAGATGCTCAACTTTTCATTTATTAAAATCGAAATAACCAGCTTTCAAACACAGTGCACAAATATAAGCCTTGACCGCAACCATAATATTTCTTAAATTATCTTTTTGTCAAAAAATTATTTCAAAAAAGCGGAGGAACTGCTTTGTACTCTAAGATATTAATTCTTCATTTTCCACCGGATGTGGCACAAAAAGCTGTGGTGTGCTACCTGACCAAAAAATTCGATCTATTGTTCAACATCCTTGGTGCCAGGGTGTCCAACAGTAAAGATGGTTACATGGTTCTTGAGATTTTCGGCACCCGGGACAATTATAAAAAAGGGGTTCAATTCCTTAAAAATCAAGGGGTCCGGGTCAGCTCAGCCGAACAGGAAATCTGGCGGGACACCTCAAAATGCACTCACTGCGGTGCCTGCACAGCCGTGTGCCCCACCCAGGCCCTTTATGTGAAACGACCGGAGATGGAAGTCATTTATGACAAGGACAAATGCACCGTGTGTGAACTGTGCATAGTCACCTGCCCCACCCGTGCCATGGGACTTTACTCCAAAAACGCCGAAGAAATGTTTCAGTGAAAAGAACCATTGCCATTGCCTTGAGCGGGGGGGTGGACTCCCTTGTGTCCGCCTTTCTACTCCGGCAAAAGACCCGGGATGACCTGTTTGGTATCCATTTCACAACGGGGTATGAAGCCCATCCTGTTGACATGACTGCCCTTTCCAGACAGCTGAACCTGGAAATTTTCACCGTTGACCTGTCTGCAGCCTTCACCTCCCATGTGGTGGATTACTTTACCAGCACCTATCTTTCCGGCCAGACCCCCAACCCCTGTGTTATCTGCAACCGCACCATCAAATTCGGTGCATTGGTAAAGGCGGCAAAACAACGGGGGGCCACTCACATTGCAACGGGTCATTATGCCCGGATTCACGACGATGATAAGGGCAACCCCGCCCTTTACCGGGGCATGGATATCCTCAAAGAACAATCCTATTTTCTGGCCATGCTTTCAACGGATCAGCTGAAAAACGCAATATTTCCTTTAGGAGAGATGACCAAACAGGCTGTGGTGGCACTGGCTGTGGCCAATGGACTGACCCCTCCTGAAAAAAAAGAAAGTCAGGATATCTGTTTTATCAAAGCAGACTCCTTTGCCGGATTTATTGCTTCCCGTGCTGAAAAAGATGCCTTTGCCCCCGGTGCCATTGTCACCCCCGATAAGACCATTGTGGGACAACACAATGGTCTGCATCGCTACACCGTGGGACAGCGCCGGGGATTGAACTGCCCGGGACCTGCCCCCTATTATGTCAAAAAAATCGACATGAAAAACAATCTTCTGGTGGTGACCTTCAAGGAAGATCTTCTGGAAAGGCATTTTTGGGTAGACCAGGTGAACTGGCTGCTGCCCACCCCCCTTAAAGAGCCCATGACCGTTGAAGCCAGAATTCGATACAGCCACAAAGGAGAAACCGCGCGCCTGACACCCTGTTGCCATGGCATCCAGGTAAGATTCAACCAGCCGCAACATGCCGTCACCCCGGGGCAGGCAGCTGTTTTTTATCTGGAAAACAGGGTAATCGGGGCGGGAATTATTCAATGAATTTATTTTATATCACCACATTGGGATGCAAGGTCAACCAATATGAATCCGACGGTATTGCATCGGAACTGGCGGCCCATGGATGGACCCCCACCCCCAAAAGCGAAAAGGCAGACGTGTGTATCATCAACACCTGTGCCGTAACCGCCCGGGCTGCCCGGCAGTCCCGCCAGGAAATCCGAAGCATCATCCGGGGCAACCCCGGGGCCAGAGTCATTGTCACCGGATGCCATGCCCAGACAGCGGCCAATGAAATCAGAAAAATCAAAGAAGTGGATCATGTCATTGGTCATAAAGACAAATTCAGCATTGCAGGTGCCATCCTGACATCTGGCCGCTTTGAGAATCTGAATCAAGAACGCTGCCCTCTCCCCGGAAGTCCGAAAAAAAACCTTCATGGTTCCAGCTCCAGGGAGACGTCTGTGGTTCAAGAAGGCCTTAAAAACCTGAAAGATCCCGAGTCCACGGCCTGCCAGGACACCCAGTTTCATTGTTTTTCCCCGGCAGTCACTGGGGACAATACACGGGCCTACCTGAAAATCCAGGATGGATGCAACGCCTTCTGCACCTACTGCATAGTTCCCTACGCCCGGGGTCGCAGCCGGAGCATGCCCCAGGATGAGGTAATGTCCCACCTCCGGGCCCTGCACCAGGCAGGTTATGCCGAGGCCATCATCACCGGCATTCATACCGGGGCCTATGGTCTGGACTTTGAAAAAAAAAGTTCCCTGGAGGCTCTTCTCCGGCACATTGGCCGGGAAAAACCCATCCACCGCATTCGCTTAAGTTCCGTGGAACCCCGGGAGTTCAGCGATAACATCATTGAGCTCATGGCGAACAACGATATCTTCTGCGACCATTTTCACATTCCCCTGCAAAGTGGGGACGATGGTATTCTGGCACGCATGAGACGCCCCTATGACACGGCCCTGTTCGCCGACCTAGTTACTAAAATCCGAAAAAAAATGCCCATGGCCGCCATCGGAGTGGATATTCTCCAGGGATTTCCCGGAGAAACCAAGACCGCCTTTCAAAATACCTTTGATCTTATCCAGTCCCTTCCCGTCACCCATCTCCATGTGTTTCCATTCTCACCCCGGGAGGGAACGCCGGCCTTTAATTATCCAGACAAGGTGCCCCGGGACATCATCCGGGAACGGTGTAGCCTGATGCGAAGCCTGGGTGAAGAAAAAACCCGGGCCTTTGAGCTAAGCCATGTGGGTAGATCCCTGAAAGCAGTGATCCAGGAGAAAAGAGATGCCGCCACAGGAAAATTAAAGGCTGTGACCACCAATTATCTCACCATTCAGGTGGATGGACCCGATGATCTGAAAAAAAAAGTGCTGTCCGTGCAACTGGATCATGTCCAGACACAAGTGGATTCTCCCCTGCTTTCAGGGCATATTTTACAGCCGTAAAACAACAGATTCCAACTGTTGTAATACAGCCCGGTCGTTAATATTTTTTTAAAAAGATTCCCAAACAACAAGGTCACGGTCTGGAAAAGTGTCAAACAACAAATAAAGGCTGCTCTTACTTTTTATCGAATTTAAAAAGGAGGTATCATTATGACAAAAACTGCCCTTATTCGCTGTGAAAAAAATGAAAGCAGCTGCCCTTTAACCGGCTGCTTTAAATGCATGATGGATCAGAAACAGGGTTTTGCCCGGTATGATGACAATTGTTTTCCCGGAGGAGTCTTTACCTGCAGATGCCCCGGGGACAATGTGGTGAATTTCGCAAAGATTCTGAAATCAAAAGGCGTGGAAGCCATCCATTTTGTCACCTGCACCTTTGCCCGTAAAAAAGATGGAAAATGGGAGGATGCACAAGGGGGATTCTGCGACAACATTGACGGTATCATTGAAAAGGTACACCAGGAAACCGGTATAACCTGCGTCAAAGGCTCTGCCCATCTGCCGGCAAACTATACACCCCGGGTATGGGAAAAAACGGCATGACCACCTACACAATTCATCCCATTGTGGTGGGCACAAAAGTATTTGATAAAAGCATGATGACCTATCAGCACGGTGCCGGTCAATCTTACACAATTCCCATATATAGCTGGTACATCAAGGGAGGGGAGAAAAATATTCTGGTGGACACCGGAGAGATAAGTCCCATCCAGTCCAAAGAACGGGAAAAAGCCATTGGTGGAAAAATTTATACCTTTGAAACAGGCCTTGCCCGATTTGGGCTGACCCCGGAATCCATTGATATCATCATCCACACCCATCTGCACAACGATCACTGTGAGAATGACTATAAATGCAGTAATGCTGCCATTTATGTCCATGAAAAGGAACTCAAGCGGGTCCACAATCCCCATCCCCTTGATTTTCGATACCTGGAGGATTACATTGAGGACGTTGAAGAAAATAACCAGATCCGTATCATGACACAAGATACGGAGGTGGTGCCGGGCATCACCTGCATGCATACACCGGTGCACACCGATGGCGGCATGAGTGTGGTAATCGATACACAAAAGGGCAAGGCCGTGATCACCGGATTTTGCGTGATCAAAGAAAATTTCAATCCGCCTAGGGAAATCCGGGCCATGGAGATGGAAGTCATTCCGCCGGGAACCCTTGTCAACGCCTTTGATGCCTACGATATCATGCTCAAGGTTCGGGATATGGCAGATATTTTGCTACCCCTGCATGAACCTGAATTTGCAGGTGTGGATTGTATTCCCTGATTTCGGTTTAAAGCCGCCCTTTGGGGCGGCATCTTTTTCATTATTCGTTTGGCTTTATAAAGGAGGCTATATGAAATGTAATCGCTGTAATGCAGTTATTAAACCCGGAGAGGAAAGAGACCATCATGGGCAGTGTATTTGCGAGGACTGTTACATGGTGGCTCTTTCACCCATTAAAACCTGTGATCCATGGGCCGTACACAGCGCCAAAATCACCGAAAAACATGCCGGTGATCATCGCGTCTTAATGCCCATTCAGCAGGAGATCCTGCAAATTCTTAAAGAAAACGGTGCCATGGAGCCATCGCGGTTACTTGAATTGGTAACAGCCGATTTACAATTAAAAGATCTGGAACGCGAATTCTCCACCCTTCGCCACATGGAAAAAGTAAAAGGTAAAAAAGAAGGAGACAAAATCCTGTGGACACTGTGGTAGACAAGATTTAAAAAACAATTACCGTATGGCATTCCGGACTTGATCACAACACCTAACCTGGACCAAAGATGCTTTCTGATTCTTTTGCCCAAATAACACGAAAATCAGAGATAAAAATCTAAATTCCCCGTTCGGTTTTAACGCTTTCCCAAGCTTCCTGAATTTCCCGGAACTTATCACTGGCAAGGGCGGTAAATTCCTCGGGCAATCCCTTGGATGCGATCTTGTCCGGATGGTATTCGGACACCAGCTTTCGATAACTTTTCTTAAGGTCCTCATTGCTGGCGTTTTCATCGCATTTGAGCACGGCATAGGCTTTATTAACCGTCTTTACATACCGTGCCTTTATTTTTTCATAGTCCATGGCATGAATATTAAAAATACCCGCTGCTGATTGCAGGAGAACCTCCTCCTGGGGGGACATGGCACCATCTGCCACGGACACTCGGAACAAAACATCCATCATAAGCTCAATAATTCTTGGCTGCATGCGAAATACCCGGTAAAACTGCAAAGCAAAGGCATCAAAGCTTTCCGGGGAATTCAGGGCCTGGCGAAAAATATTCACGGCACTGTTTCTGCCCTCTGCATCAAGGTTAAGATCTCTTGTCATGAATGCCTCAATGGAGGCAATTTCAGAATCTGTCACCTTGCCATCGGCCTTGGTCAGTTTGGCAAGCATGGAGAAAGCCGCCACAAAAAATGTCATCTGGGCCTGTTCATCCGTGGAAAGATTAGGGGATATTTCCCCTTCCGAAAGATACAATTCCTCTTTTTTATCAAATGTATGACCAAAGGCCGCCCCTGCCACAGCACCAATAGGGCCTCCCAATGCAAACCCGATGGTACCACCCACCACTTTTCCAAGCCATCCCATATCATCCTACCTTTCTTGTGTTTCTTGCCATCATCAGTTTCCACCACTCCCATTTCTGGGATACCACTTTTTCTTTTTTGCCCGGGTCTTCACCGGTGCACAGCGCGATTCAATGGCATCTGGCCCCAGAAGGGCCATAACATCCTTAAAAAGCCCCGGGGCCGGTTCCAGACGATCGGCTTCGGAAAGCTGGACCACCACCGAAGATTTGTCTTCTATGTGAATGGTAAGATACACCGGACACTCCCCCGGATATCTATCCACAATGGTTTTCAATTTTTCAAGCACATCCATTTCATCTCCATGGGTATGAAGGTGCATGAGAATGCTGGATGTCCACTCTTTTTCCGCCATTTCCATCGGCACAATGCGATCGGCAAGGAGCTTTACGGCATTCTCCTTTTTCTGGACCTGACCCTGGACAATCACCGGCACCTCGTCGGAGATCAGTTGATGAAATTCCGCATAGGCTTCGGGGAACACCACCACCTCCACGCTGCCCGTTATGTCTTCCAGGGCGGCAAAGGCCATGAGATCTCCCTTTTTTGTTTTCAATATCTTCAAAGGCCGAATACTCCCCCCCACACGCACCCCCATGTTATCCATGGCATCATGAATGGTGGAGGAATTATAATTGGCGTAGGTGGCCAGAATTTTCCGGTATTTTTCCAGGGGATGGCCAGTGATATAAAAGCCCAGGGTTTCCTTTTCCAGGGCCAGAAGATCATTGGTGTCCCATTCTTCAATGTCGGGCATGCGGGGAAGGCTTACGGGAGCCGCAACGCCTCCTTCCATGTCTGCAAACAGATCCATCTGGGAATCGGCTTTTTCACGCTGGATACGATTACCATG
Source organism: Desulfocicer niacini (assembly GCF_054657595.1). Lineage (NCBI taxonomy): Bacteria > Pseudomonadati > Thermodesulfobacteriota > Desulfobacteria > Desulfobacterales > Desulfobacteraceae > Desulfocicer > Desulfocicer niacini. The sequence goes on along the minus strand of NZ_BAAHYK010000017.1, from coordinate 26,173 downwards.
GTCCAGAGCGTCCTCCAGGGTGGCCATGAGCTGGCTGCGCCTGGCACCTGTGGAATCAAAGGCACCACATTTAATAAGGGCCTCCAGCACCCGCTTGTTTACTTTGCCAAGGGCTACCCGTTCACAAAAATCAAAAATAGTTTTAAAGGTACCGCCACTGTCACGGGCCTCCACAATGGAATCAATGGCAGCAGAGCCCACATTTTTAACGGCGGCCATGCCAAAACGGATGGCCGTGCTGGTAACGGTGAAAACGGCATCGGATTCGTTTATATCCGGGGGCAAAACCTCAATGGACTGATTCCGGCACTCCTCCATGTATTTGACCACACTGTCGGAGTTGCTCATTTCACTTGTCATCAGGGCTGCCATGTACTCCCTGGGATAGTGTGCTTTAAGAAATGCCGTCTGGAAACAGATCAGGGCATAGGCGGCACTGTGGGATTTGTTGAATCCATAGCCGCCGAATTTCTCCATGAGATCAAACAGCTCGGCGGCTTTCTTCTCACACAGATTGTTTTCTTTGGCCCCCTTTAAAAACAGGGCACGGTGCTCCTCCATCATAGCGGCAATTTTTTTACCCATGGCTTTTCGAAGCCCGTCTGCATCGGCCATGGAATAATTGGCCAGAACCCCGGCGATCTTCATCACCTGTTCCTGGTAGAGGATTACCCCATAGGTTTCCTTCAAGATGGGTTCAAGTTCGGGAAACAGATACACCACCTCTTCCCGGCCATGTTTTCTCTCCACATAGGAGTCGGCCATGCCGCTGTCCAGGGGACCGGGACGATACAATGCCACCAAGGCGACGATATCACTGAAGCAGGCGGGCTGCAACCGGGCAATGAGTTCTTTCATGCCCGAACTTTCCAGCTGAAACACCCCGGTGGTATCCGCCCGTGCCAGAAGCGCATAGGTTTCTTTATCTGAAAAATCAAGATCCAGAAGATCGGGGATGGGTTTGTTCTGCTTTTCAAGCAAAGCAAGGGTATTTTTAATGACGGTGAGGTTGCGAAGCCCCAGAAAATCAAATTTTACTAATCCCAGTTTTTCAACATAATTCATGTCAAACTGGGTGACCACCTCCCCTTCTTTACCTTTATAAAGGGGCAGGTATTCCACCAGGGGTTTATCGGAAATCACCACCCCGGCGGCATGGGTGGATGCGTGGCGGGGCAATCCTTCCAGCAGCAGGGAAATATCCAGCAACTCCTGGATGGACTCATCATCATCGGCCTTGCCGGGAATGGCCGGCACCTCTTCCATGGCCTGGGTCAGGTTTTTTGCACCATCGGGGACCATCTTTGCAATGATATCCACCTCGGACAGGGGAATGCCAAGGGCCCTTCCCACATCTCGGATAACAGCCTTGGCCTTTAATTTTCCAAAGGTGATGATCTGGGATACATAGTCCCCACCGCCATACCGTTCAATGACATATTTATAGACCTGCTCTCTTCCTTCAATGCAGAAATCCACATCAATATCTGGCATGCTGATACGTGCGGGATTTAAAAACCGCTCAAAAATCAGCCCATGCTCTATGGGGTCCAGGGCCGTTATTTCCATGGAGTAGGCCACCATGCTGCCCGCCGCCGACCCCCGGCCAGGGCCCACGGGGATACCGTTCTCATTGGAATAGCGGATAAAGTCCGCCACAATGAGAAAATACCCGGGAAAGCCCATGTCCAGAATCACGCCGATCTCGTAATCCAGGCGTTCCTGGTAGAGCTTCTCATCAATATCCGGATTTTTCTTTTTCAAAGCCGCCATGCGCTTTTCAAATCCCTCACGCACCTGCCGTTCAAAAATCTGATCCACGGTTTCATTGGTGTCGGTTTCATACCGGGGAAAATGATAGGTTTTATCATCAAAGTCCACCTGGCACCGGGATGCAATCTCACAGGTGTTTTCTATGGCACCGGGATACTGTCCCAGGGAGTCTATCATCTCCTGGGGGGATTTAAAATAGAGCTGATCGGAATCAAACTTGAACCGATTTTCGTTGTTCAGGGTATCTCCGGTCTGGATGCACAAAAGGGCTTCGTGGGCCCGGACATCGTTTTTGGAAAGATAATGGCAGTCGTTGGTGGCCACCATGGGTATGGAAAGCCGTTGGCTCAGGTCCAGCAGACCCTGGTTCACCGTTTCCTGGATGGCCATGCCGTTATACTGCACCTCCAGGAAAAAATTATCCTCCCCGAATGTCTTCAAAAAATAACGGGCTGCCTCATCGGCCTCATCTATCTTTTTTTCCAGAATCCGCTGGGCCAGCTCTCCCTTAAGGCAGGCAGACATGGCGATAAGGCCCTTGCTATGGCGAGTTAACAGCTCCTTATCCACCCGGGGCTTATAGTAAAACCCCTCCAGCTGGGCCTTGGAGGCCAGTTTACACAGATTGGCGTAGCCTTCCCGGTCTTTAGCAAGAAGCACCAAATGATTCAGAGCCTTATTGTCCTGGGCGGTTTTATGGGCAATGGTCCGGGGAGCCACATACATTTCACACCCGAGGATGGGCCTGATACCGGCCTTTATGGCCTTTTCATTAAAGGGGGCTGCGCCAAACATGGTGCCGTGGTCTGTCATGGCGACGGCATCCATGCCAAAGTCCCGGCATCGCTGAAGCAATCCATCGAGACGGATGGCCCCATCCAGCAGGGAATACTCGGTGTGAACATGGAGGTGATAAAATTTTGATGCGGATGCGAATTCTGTCATGGGGATGGAAATCCTGTTACTCGATAACCCGGTTTTTCTCTTGATAAATCCCGACCCTGTTCTTTCCGGGATCGATGAAAAAAACTAGAGCACCGCGTGTTATATCAACGGACAACTCTCCTGGCCCCATGCTGTGAATTTTTAAACATGGGGCCGTTCAAAATCCACGGCATGGGGCCAGGGGAAGGTAAACAGTAAATATTCGGTTTGGTATTGTAATACGTTTGGTCAGTGCCCCATCTTAGCCGATTGGGGACTACCTAGCATACCCAAAATGGTATGTGAGCAGGCCAAAATAGGGGAAAATGGGGTGCTGGCCGAATATTTACGGTAAACAAGAGTGATTACTTCATATTGTCAATGCTGTAATTGGGTGCTTCCTTTGTAATGATCACATCATGCACATGGCTCTCCTTGAGGCCTGCAGCACTGATTTTGACAAAACTTGCCTTCTGACGGAGATCTTCAATGGTTAAGGCCCCAATATACCCCATACCGGCTTTCAAGCCCCCCAGCATCTGAACAATATTTTCTTTAATGGTTCCTCTATAGGGAATTCTGCCCACTATACCTTCTGGCACCAGGGTTTCATCTTCCGAGCTGTCCCGCTGGTAATATCGGTCACTGCTGCCCTTTCGCATGGCTTCCACAGATCCCATGCCCCGGTAGGCCTTATATTTTCTTCCCTGGAAAATCACAATCTCCCCGGGGCTCTCCTGGGTACCTGCCAGCAGGCTGCCCAGCATTACGCAATGGGCACCGGCACCGATGGCCTTGGCAATGTCACCGGAAAATTTAATACCGCCATCTGCAATGATGGGTACACCGGTCTCGTTGGAAATCTCCTTGCAGTTCATGATTGCCGACAACTGGGGAACGCCCACACCGGCAACAATGCGGGTGGTACAGATGGAGCCAGGTCCGATACCGATCTTGACACCGTCGGCGCCGGCATCAATAAGCGCCTTGGCTCCCTTGGCCGTAGCCACATTACCGGCAATTAACTGGGCATCGGGAAAGCTGTGCTTGATTTTTTCCACAGCGCTCATGACATTCTGGGAATGACCATGGGAAGTATCAATCACCAGGGCATCCACACCGGCCCGGATGAGGGCCTCGGTACGCGCCATCATGTCAGATCCCACACCAATGGCAGCACCGGCCCTGAGTCTGCCCATGGCATCTTTGCAGGCATGGGGATATTTCTTTATCTTTTCAATATCTTTTATGGTGATCAACCCTTTCAGCCCCCCCTCTTTATCCACCACCAGCAGCTTTTCAATGCGATGCTTGTGAAGCATTTTTTTTGATTCTTCCAGGGAGCACCCCTCGGGAACGGTGACCAGATTTTCTTTGGTCATGACATCCCTTGCCGGTTTATCCAGCTGGGTCTCAAATCGCAAATCCCGATTGGTGACAATCCCCACAAGCTTGGGACCTTCGGTGACCGGAATACCGGAAATGCGATACCGGGCCATGATGGTCAACACTTCCTGGATAGAGGTTTCCGGTGAAATTACAATGGGATCCACAATCATGCCGCTTTCGGACTTTTTTACCCGGTCCACTTCCAGCACCTGCTCGTCAATGGAAAGGTTTCTGTGGATGAACCCAAGCCCCCCTGCCCTTGCCATGCTGATAGCCGTCCGGGCTTCGGTGACGGTGTCCATGGCGGCACTGACAATGGGGATATTCAGATCAAGGGTCCGGGTCAACCGGGTTTTTGTCTGAACATCATCGGGTAATATTGCAGAGTAATCCGGCAGCAAAAGTACATCATCAAAGGACAGTCCGTCCTCTGTTATAATATTCACCATTTTTATCCTCCCGTGGGATTTTTTTCAATCACGATTTATTTAATGTCTTTGACATGGCTCTAATGTCGGCCACCCAGAACAATGCCTGGGTGGCCGACATTAAAAACATGCCCGAAATAATCAGATCTGTCCTGCAGGAACGCACACTCCGAAATCCAGCAGAACCCATTAATCAAAAACCATGGCGACCTGTCACCCCATTTTTGTAAATCTGCTTTAATATCAAAAAACAAAGGACAAATCAAACGGATAATCCTATGGCCCAATCCCCCGGGCCTGTTCTTGAGTATTTATCCCCGACATTCAGTACCGGGATTGCTTGAATACGAAAAATTTCTTGATGCTTTGCCCCATAAACGATATAGGTATCGGTGGTTTGAACCTGTTATCTATAAATATTTTCCATGCACCCATTACCCGGTACCCGATTAAGTAAATCCATGGAATGGGTAAAGGATCTTAATAATATCAAGCCCTACGACACCCTCTGATCAGAACCGCTTTAACCTGAGAATGGAATGAAATCATGCTGCTAAACGTAAATCCCGATAATCCCCAGCCCAGATTAATCGACAAAATTGTGGAAATCCTCCAACAGGGGGGCCTCATCGCCTACCCAACGGACACCTTTTATGGTATCGGCTGTGATATCATGAACAAAAAGGCCATTGAAAAGGTCTATCGCCTGAAACAGCGGGACAAATCCCAGCCGTTCAGCTTCATCTGTGCCGATCTTACCCATATCAGCGAATATGCCAAAGTGTCCAATTTTGCCTACCGCAATATGAAACGACTGCTGCCGGGGCCATTTACCTTTATCCTGCCGGGATCAAAGATGGTGCCCAAGATCATGCTGACCAAACGAAAAACCGCAGGCATCCGGGTGCCAGCCAACACTATCTCCCTTGCCATTGCCAAAAGTCTGGGACATCCCATATTGAGTACCAGTGCCACCGACCCCGATGGCCAGGTATTTGAAGACCCCTCCCTGCTCCATGATTTTTTCGGCCCCCTTCTTGATGCCGTCATTGACGGTGGCCCCGTCACCGGCAAGGCATCCAGCGTTGTGTCTTTAATTGACGATGAACCCGAAATTATCCGTTATGGCGCCGGTGATGTCAGCACCTTTGAATAAAGAGCTTATCACCTTCTTGATAACGGTCATACCATCCTCGGATGGATAGACCGGTGTCACCTCCCCGGTGATACCTGCCAATGTGCCTGCCCATTCAACGGCATCGCCAAAGTTCCCCAGACGATCAACCAGCTGAAGATCCAGGGCTTTGGCACCGGTGAATATTCTGCCATCGGCAAGGGTGGCCATTTTTTCTTCGTCCAGATTACGACCCGTGGCCACATCTTTGACAAACTGGGAATGAATTTCGTCCACCACCCCCTGGAGAAGTTTTTTTTCGGAATCTTCCAGATCCCGCAGGGGAGAGCCCATATCTTTGTACTCACCACTCTTTATCACCACCGGGGTCAGACCGATTTTCTTGATAATATCCTTGAAATTGGCATATTCCATGATGACGCCGATGCTGCCGGTGATGGTTCCGGGATTTGCCATGATGCCGTCACAGGCCGATGCAGAATAATACCCCCCCGAAGCTGCAACCGATCCCAGGGATGCCACCACCTTTTTAATCAATCGGGTCTTCATCACCTCCCGGTAAATCTCCTGTGAGGGTCCCACCCCCCCGCCCGGTGAATCAATACGCAGTACGATGGCCTTGATGTTAGAATCTTCCCGAAAGGTTTTCAGATCATTTATAACTTCCTTTGACGAGGCGATCATCCCGGAAATCTCCACAATACCCACATTCCCTGCCCCGCCCTGGCTGGCACCAAGGGATGATTGAAGAACAACACCTCCCCCCACGAGCAGTCCCGTGGTGAGAACCAGCGCTGCTGATGCCACTGTCAGCGCCACAAGACAGAAAAATAAAAAGGGATGTCTTCTGGAAAACATGGAATGCCTCACTTGTGAAAATTTTATGATTTTTGTTAACAGCCATGTCGGGGTGCCGAAACAACTATTAAGGATGAAAAAAAAGGCCGGACACAGAAACAGCTCTGTGTCCGACCCACTTTTGTCAGTCTGATATCATTCCCCGATCAAAAAGCAACCAACTTAAAAAAGGTGGCCCTGCAGGATTGATCATTTATCTTCAGACCTGGCAGCCTCCTCAAGGTTGTTCCTAAGCAGCTCACCAAAAGAAGAAGTTGCGGGCTTCATGTTCTTTGCAAAATCCTGGATAATATCCTCTTCTTCCTCTTCTTCAAGTCGTTTAATGGAAAGTCCAATACGCCTTTCGTCACTGTTGATGTTCATAACCCGTGCGGTAATGGAGTCACCAACATTGAACTGATCTGAAGGCGTTTTGATTTTTTCCTTGCTGATTTCAGACACATGAACAAGACCTTCAATGCCCTCTTCAAGTTCCACAAACACACCAAAATCAGTAATATTGGTGATAACGCCGGAAATTTCAGTACCCACTTCATAGCGCTGTCCCACGGTTTCCCAGGGATCGGGCTGGGTCTGTTTGATGCCAAGGGAGAAACGCTCACTGCCCTTGTCAATATCAAGAACCACAGCCTGGATCACATCACCCTTCTTGTAAACCTCGGAAGGATGTTTGATGCGCTTGGTCCAGGAAATGTCTGAGATATGTACCAGACCATCAATGTCATCATCAATACCGATGAAAAGACCAAAATCCGTGATATTTTTAATCTTTCCTTCAATGACGGTGCCCACGGGGTACTTATCACTGATGACTTCCCAGGGATTCTCAACGGTCTGTTTGATACCAAGGGAAATTCTTCTGTTATCCGGTTTGAGATCAAGGACAACGGCCTCCACCTCTTCACCCACGGAAACCATCTTGGATGGGTGACGGATCTTGCGAGTCCAGGACATCTCAGACACATGAATGAGACCCTCAACACCTTCTTCAAGCTCCACAAAGGCACCATAATCGGTGAGGCTGACCACTTTCCCGAGAACCTTGGAACCCACAGGATATTTTTCCTGCGCCATGGTCCAGGGATCAGGCGTCAGCTGTTTCATACCCAGAGATACCCGCTCTTTTTCCATATCGTAGGAAAGAATTTTCACATTGATCTTATCGCCAACGGAAAACAACTCTGAAGGATGTTTTACGCGGCCCCAGGAGATGTCAGTGATGTGAAGGAGTCCGTCAACACCGCCGAGATCAACAAAAACGCCATATTCTGTAATATTTTTAACAACGCCTTCCATGACCTTTCCGCTCTCAATGGAGCTGAGGGTATTGGCCCTGGCTTCCTCACGCACCTTCTCAAGGATAACCCGTCGTGAAAGAACAATGTTGCTTCTTTTTCTGTTGTATTTAAGCACTTTAAAGGTATAGGTCTGACCCACCATTTCATCCATGTTCCGGATGGGCCGAAGATCTGCCTGGGAACCAGGCAGGAATGCTGGCAGGCCGATATCAACGGAGAATCCACCCTTGACACGGCTTGTGATGACACCTTCAATGGTTCCATCCTCTTCATAGATATCCCGGATGGCATCCCATACTTTAACCTTGGCGGCCTTTTCCTTGGACAGAATAACTGTTTCTTCTTCTTCGTCCCAGACTTCAACCATTACCTCAACCCGATCATTCAGGTTGACATTGACATTGCCTTCCTCGTCTCTGAACTCATGAATTGAGATCTGCCCTTCAGACTTGTAACCCACATCCACCAAGACGTGGTCTCTGTCCACGGCAATGATGGTACCGGTTACAACCTGGCCCTCTTCGAAGCGCTTGAAGCTCTCTTCATAAATGCCCATTAATTCTTCCATGGTTTCTTCTCCGGTAAACACAGGTTCCGAAGCCATGGACGCCTCTAATTCTTCAGCAGTTTCTAATTCTTCATTCATTTCGTTGTTCTCGTTTGTTTCAGCAATGTTATTCATTAATATTAATCCCCCATAGACAAATTTTACACTTCTTCGCAAAAAAGTATAATCTAATATAAATATCAAAACAAAAGGGGAAAAACAATATAAAAAAAATATTTTTTTCACATAAGGAGGGCTCAGGCGCGTGCTATGGGTATTATCTGAAGGACTCCGGGTTCACGAAAAGCCTTATCAATAATGCATAACACGCGCCAGACACTTTTTTAAAGAGCGCCGATTTAAAAAAACAATCATTCTTATTTTAGTGCCGGGGCGCAGCATTGCAGCACCATGACCCCATTATCGACAACATCTTGTCCACCACCTCTTTCAGGGTCATGTGAGTGGAATCAATCAAAACGGCATCCGCTGCCGGTTTCAGGGGGGCAATGTCCCGGTTGCTATCCATTTCATCCCGGCTACTCATCAACTCTTTTACCTCTGAAATTTTTAGGGATGGTACGTGATTTTCCTTGAATCGGCGCAGGGCACGGGTATCCAGATCCGCAAAGAGAAAAAACTTGTAATCCGCATGGGGAAACACCACCGTTCCCATGTCCCTTCCTTCAAACACGGCATTATTTTTTTCGGCAATGGCGCGTTGAAGCCCCAGCAGTGCCTTTCTGACACAAGGACGAGCCGAAATGGCCGAGGCCAGCATGGCAATCTCCGGGGTGCGTATGAGTGAAGCAATATTTTCCTCCCCGCTTGTCAGCACCGGCTCATGACCATCCATGACAAACCCCAGGGAAATCTGATCTAAAAAAGGTTCCAATACTGCATCTTTTTCCCAATCAATGCCGGAGCGTTTCACCTCCAGGGCCACCCCCCGGTAAAGGGCACCGGTGTCCACATATATAAAGCCAATACGCCGGGCAAGGGCGCTGCTCACACTGGTTTTACCGGCACCGGCCGGTCCATCAATGGTGATAATTCGATTTATCATCCAGGCAACCCGCCTTGTGCCAGCACCTGTTCAAGCACAGAAAGAAACCGCCTGTTTTCCGCTTCAGTCCCGGCGCTTATTCTCAGATAGGTGTCAAACCCATAGGATTTCATGGAGCGGGTAATAACCCCTTTTTCAAGCATTTTCTGAAACACCGCCGTGGCATCGGTTCTGACATCCAGCAAGAAGAAATTGGCTTGGGTGGGAAAGGATTCAACCCCCATGCTACTCAGTTCCGCCCGAAGAAAATCAATACCCTGGTGCATGGCCCTGACACTTTTATCAAGAAACTCAAGGTCATCCAGGGCAGCAGCAGCAGCCACCTGGGCAAGGGCGTTGACATTAAAGGGCTGTCGCACCCGGTGAAGTATTTGCGCAACGGCACTGTCCATTATACCATACCCCACCCGGAAACCGGCAAGACCATAGGCCTTGGAAAAGGTTCTCAGGGAAATAATCCGAGGATCTTTCAGTGGGTCCGCCAGGGCGTCAAACACACCCTTATCCCTTGCAAACTCAATGTAAGCTTCATCCATGATCACCAGAACGTTTTCAGGCACCCCTTTCATGAACTCCGACAGGGCCTTTCCTGTGATATGACTGCCCGTGGGATTATTGGGATTTGTCAGAAAAATCATGGTGGTTCGGGGGGTAATACCGGACAAAATGGCATCAAGATCAATATCAAGACCTTTCAGGGGCAGCATCACCGGAACACCGCCTGCAACCTTCACGGATATTTCATACATTAAAAAGGAGGGCAGCGGCATCAGCGCTTCGTTTCCCCGGCTGAGAAATCCCTGGGCCAACAGGGCAATAATATCATCAGAGCCGTTGCCGACAATCACATTTTCAGGCTTCACACCATATTTCTGTGCAAGCTTATCAGTCAAGACGTGGGCGCTGCCATCGGGATAACGATGCATGGATGCAAGCTGGTTTTGAACGGCAGCCAGGGCTTTGGGAGAAGGTCCCAGGGGATTTTCGTTGGAGGCAAGTTTTACGGAATTTTTAATTCCATATTCACGCTCTATGGCCTCTATGGGTCGGCCCGGCTCGTAGGCTTTGATGGTCTTGATATACTCAGGAATATTTAATTTCATGAAGTCTTTTATGCACTCCTCTTCTTTATTTTATAAAACGGCCATGGCAAGATTTATTGCCCCGGTCGTGAAACAGGATCAATTTTTACCCATTTGATTAGTTTGGATTTGATATTTTGTCAATATTTATGCTAAGAGACTCTCAAATCAAGGATGCCCCAGAAAGGAGATCACATGACACACCCTGAAGTCAAAACAGGCCTTGAAGCACTTGGAATAACACCCCCCCATGAATTAAAGGGAAAAAGACTTGGCCTTCTGGCCAATCCGGCATCCGTGGACAGCAAATTCACCCATGCCTCCCACATTATTGATAATGTGTTCCCCGGACAACTAAAGGCCCTTTTTTCCCCCCAGCATGGATTTTATGCCGACAAGCAGGACAACATGATCGAATCAGATCATGGGGTGGACCCACAATTAAATATACCGGTATTCAGCCTTTACAGCAACACCCGGATTCCCACCCGGGACATGATGGATCTCATTGATGTACTAATCATTGATCTCCAGGATGTGGGCACACGGGTCTACACCTTCATGTACACAATGTCCTATTGCCTGGAAGCAGCTGCAAAACAGGGAAGACAGGTATTTATTCTGGACCGGCCCAATCCTGTGGGTGGCCATTCAGTGGAGGGCAATATCCTTTGTGATGATTGCCGTTCCTTTGTGGGGCGATTTCCCCTGCCCATGCGCCATGGTTTGACCATGGGGGAACTTGCCCTTTTTTTCAACCAGGAATATCGCATCCATGCCGATGTCACGGTGATCCCCATGAAGGGATGGAAAAGAGAGATGTTCTTTAACGATACCGGCCTTGACTGGGTGGCTCCCTCCCCCAATCTTCCCACACCTGCGTCGGCCCTGGTGTACCCAGGCCAGGTGATCTTTGAAGGAACCAATCTTTCAGAAGGAAGGGGAACCACCCAGCCCTTTGAATTTCTGGGGGCTCCTTTTATTAATCCGTTAGCCATTGTGGAATCAATCAGCCGGGATATTTCAGGTGCTCACCTTCGCCCCATCTGTTTTGAGCCCACCTCCGGAAAATGGGCCGGGCAATGTTGCCGTGGATTCCAAATCCATGTCACCGACACGCTACAGTTTAAGCCCTATCGCACGGCCCTTCTTCTTTTGCAGCAGATCATTAAACGACATGAAAATGATTTTCGCTGGAAGGAACCTCCCTATGAATATGAATTTCATAAATCCCCCATGGATATGATCCTTGGCAACCGAAACTTAAAACAACGCATTGCCGATCAGGAACCCATGGATGACCTGGAACAATCATGGAGCCAGGAACTGTCGAATTTCAAACAGAAAACACAACAATATCATCTTTACACATGATGTCTGGGTTTTTATTTATCATACCACATGGCAAAGCATAATCTCTCCGATTTCCCGCCACATTATGTGATGGTAAATTGAAAAACCTATGACGGACATGTACACGACAAAATCAAGAAAAAAGGGCTTGGTCACAACATGGGGGGGCTGTAGAAAAGGGAGGGGGTTGGAAAGGAAACCGTAAATATCTTATCGTCGTCGGAGGCAAAGGCAAAACAGGGGCAACAGGCTGAAACCTGATGCCCCTGAAATGATGAAAAATACTTATTTCTTAAGGTCTGCCAGCTCTTTTTCCAGCTCAGCAATTCTATCTTTATCGTCAGCCACAGGGGCATCGTCCCCGTCATTTTTTTTCCAGCTGTCCTTGAGTTCATCAAAACCCAGGTAAAGGGCAAGTCCGCCACCCAGCAAGAGAACCGGTGGAATGGCTCCGGCAAGAATCTGCAGAAACTCGCCAAACCAGACAGCAATACCAATAATACCCAATAGAACGGCAACCGCACCACCAATCAAAGTCTTCATAAATTAACCCTCCTTACCATGTTAATGATTGCAAAATATAAAATAACTATATAAAATCACAACTAAATCTTAAATTACTCCACTTTACGTCAATTAAGATCAATCAATTAGCATATGAAAACAAGTAAATCAAGGCAATTTTTGGATGGCAATTATTTTGTTGCCATGGGATCAAGGCCTGTGATAAAAAAATTTTTCTGTATCAAGCGTCAGACAAAAACAGAAGATCCCCATGGTACACCATGGAACCCAAGGAAATAAGAATGAAACGCTTTTCAATATTCCGTGACATTTCACAGACAGCCAAAAGGCTCTATAACCGGGTGATCACCGCAACCCTCAGTGGACGGACAAATTATTTTGCCTGTTTTTATCCCGGGAATACTGGTTTTCTTTCTCCTTTTTTATTTGGCAAACTCTTTTCCCGAATTGGCCTGGACAAAAAAAAAGCGGCCCAACTGACCCGGCTCAATGAGGCAGGAACAGTCATCTATGTGAGTAAATATAAGAGTCTGATCGATTTTTGCTTTTACCGGACCATCTTTGAAAAAAAGGCACTGCCCTACCCTGAAATTATTTTCGACACCACTTTTTTCTTTCTTTTACCGGTGAAACGCCTTTTCCAGATTTTCATCACCCAAATGGACCATTTCCTCCGCCATTTTTCTTTAAAAGATCCTTATGCATCGGGATATTTTTTTGATGAGTTCTCCCGGGGCAGATCCGGTTTTATTCATCTGGTGGAGAGCAAAAGTTTTTATAAACGGTTCATCCGCTCCCGGCCAAGCCCCCTGCTGCACCTGATTCATTTCCAGAAAACCAGTGAGCGCCCCCTGTTACTGCTTCCCCAAACCATCGTATACAGCTTGAAACCCATCAGAAGCACCTCTTCTCTGTTTGATATTCTTTTGGGCAGCAATGAAAAGCCAGGACGGCTCAAACGTCTGGCAGCCATGTTCCAGAAGCCCGATAAAATCTGTGTTGAAATTGCCGAACCGGTTAATCTCAAAGAATTTCTTGACCGGCCGGACATCAGAAATATTGATGAGGATTTCCAGGCCTACAGTCTTAGAAATCATCTCATTGATCTCTTGAATCGCCAGAAGAAAAGCTTCACCGGTCCGGTGCTCAAAACCCAGGCGGAAATCACGGAAGATATCCTGACCCAGAAATCTCTCCAGGAGTTCATGAAGACCCATTCAGAACAGAATGAACAGTCTCTGATGGTGACCCATAAAAAAGCCGCAAGCTATATCAAGGAAATCGCCGCAAGCTACAGCCTTCCGGTGATTTACATCCTTGAAAAAATCCTGACCTGGGCATTTAATAATATTTTTGAAGGGGTGGTGGTGGACCAGGACGGACTTGACCGCATTCGGGAAGAGTCAAAAAAAGCCCCGGTAATTCTTGCCCCCTGTCATAAAAGCCATCTTGATTATCTGCTTTTGTCCTATCTCATGTTTAAAAACAACATGCCCTGCCCCCACATCGCCGCCGGTAAAAATCTGTCCTTCTGGCCCCTTGGTCCCATTTTTAGAAGTGGCGGGGCATTTTTTCTTCGTCGAACCTTCAAGGGGATACCTCTTTATTCAAAAATATTTGCCGCGTACATTGAAAAACTGCTGATTGAAGGCTTTAACCTGGAATTTTTCATAGAGGGCGGAAGAAGCCGCACCGGCAAGCTGTTATCCCCCAAACTGGGTTTTTTAAGCATGATTATAAAGGCCCATCGCAACCAGGCCTGCGAGGATCTGATCTTTATTCCCACCTATGTGGGATATGACCGGGTGCTGGAAGAAGATGCCTACCTCCACGAAATCGAGGGGGGGAAAAAACAATCGGAAAATCTCTCCCAGCTCATCAAGGCCAGAAAATTTCTCAAGAAAAAATACGGCAAGGTGTACATCAAATTTCACGAACCTATCTCGTTGAATGCCTACCTCCGGGAAAAGGATGAGTTTCAGCGGTATATGGGTGAAGATCAGCACAAAAAATTGTGCCGGAGCATGGGGTACAAGCTGATCAACGCCATCAACAATACCACCATCATTACCCCCCACGGCATTATTGCAAGCGGCATTTTAAACTCGCCCATAAGTCGATTCTCTAAAAAAGAGTTGATGTTCAGAGTGAGCGCATACATGAATATGCTCACCTTCTGCAATGCAGAACTTGCAGACACCCTGACCATTGACCCGGACAATGCCCTTAACCGGGTACTGGAAAATTTCGTTTCCAGAAAGTTCATTGAACTTGCCGATGAAGAGGACGATGAAATAACAGAAAATACCCGCTTTTTTGTAAAGGATAACAAGCGTCCCATTCTGGATTATTACAAAAACAATGCCATTGCTTTTTTTATCCCGGCGGCATACACCGCCCTTGCCATCTTAAAAATTGATCGTTTTCAGTTTTCTTCAACGGATCTCATTGAAACCTATACCTTTCTCCAGAATTTCTTCATTGATGAGTTCTCCTACGATGATGAGAGAACCTGCAGTGAACTCATTGCCATGAGCATAAAAGCCTTTATGGAAGAGGGTGTACTCGTTCCCCATCCCGATGCTCCAGACACCTTTAACCTCACCTCCGAGGGACTTAGAAAATTGCGCTCCTTTGCCGTATTCTTAAGACCGTTCCTGGAATCCTACAAAGTCGCTCTGCTTTATTTTGAGAAGTATCCCAAAGACAAGCACGATGATAAGGAACGTATTAAAAAGATCCAGGCCAAGGGCCTTAAAATGTACAAGCGACAGGATATATTTCTTAAGGAATCCCTGTCCAAAATCAATTATATCAATGCAGTTACCTTTTTCTTGAACAATGGCGTAACAGGACCTGAAGACGAGGAAGCCATTTTAAAAAATAAAGAAACCATTGAAAAATTTTTGGCCATACTGGCGGTGTAAGCACCTGCATGAACCCAATTGCATCGATACAACCAATTGACTGGAGGGCCTAAGATCACAACAACGCTCCCCCGACATCAGACTCCAACAGAACGCAAACCCGGGACCAAAGGCAAAATAAAAAATCCATGAAAGCACTTATCCTGGCTGCGGGACGGGGTACCCGGCTGCTTCCCCACACCGCCCACCGCCCCAAACCATTGTTTACCCTATGCGGTACCCCCCTTCTGGGGATGACCATTGACAGACTCATCCATGCGGGATGTGAACACATCGTTGTCAACACCCACCACCTGCATGGGCAGGTGGCAAAATTTATTCATGAGGGAACCTGGCCCGTTCCGGTGGAAACTCGGCATGAGCCAATGCTTCTGGACACCGGGGGGGCCATTAAAAATGTGCAAGATATCATGGCAGATCACCCCTTCTGGGTGATCAACTCAGATATAATCACGGATCTTGATCTGACGAAGGTATGGGACTTCCACATGAACGGGCACTGGCCCGCCACCCTTGTGCTCCATGATTATCCCCGGTTTAACGGGGTGAATGTAAATGACACAGGCTTTATCACGGCCTTTCCCGGCACCGGTGCACTTTCTTTAATGCCTGAAACACACACCTCCCCGGATCAATGGGCACAAAATCCATGCACAGACATATTTACCACACCTTCCCCCCGGAAAATGGCCTTCACGGGTATTCAAATTCTGTCTCCGTCCATATTTAATCACCTGCCGGATACAAACATTTTCAGTAGTATTGATCTTTATAAAACCCTGTGCCGTCAGGGCAATACCGTCAAAGCCTTTGTGGCGAAAGATTTTTACTGGCAGGACATGGGTACCCCAGATACATATACAGATGCAGGACTCCGGGAACTTTTCATGGAAACCCGTATATCAATGCAAAGGGAAAATGCCATCCAGGGTACCGCCACCCCCTTGGCTTACATCCGGAATGAAAAGCTGCGCCAGGAGCTGAGCATCGCCCCCCTTGCCGGGGATGGTTCAGATAGAAAATGGTACCGCCTGAGCCATGGCGACACAGCCTTTGTGGTGGCAGACCATGGCATTGCCCCCTTACCCCTTGGTAAGTTGCCCCCTTGCCCCCGGGAAGTGGATGCCTTTATCAACATTGGCACCCACCTTTATAATCACCAGATCCCCGTGCCGAGAATCATGGGGTATGATCTTTTTTCCGGCCTGGTGATGCTGGAGGATCTGGGGGATGTTCATCTTCAAAAAATCATCCTGGAGCTCCGGAAGCATGAAAACAATGAACAGGAAATTTTTTCATGGTACAAAACAGCCCTGGATCTTGTCATGGATCTTTCCATAAAAGGCCGCCAGGGGTTTAATACTGCCTGGACCTTCCAGACACCGGATTATTCCCGGGAGCTCATTCTTGAAAAAGAATGCCGGTATTTTGTGGATTCATTTTTAAGGGGATATCTAAATCTTAAAATTAAATTTGAAGATCTCCTGCCCCCGTTTGAATTCATAGCAGATCAATGCCTGAACCATGCCTTCACCGGCCTCATGCACCGGGACATGCAGTCCAGAAATATAATGGTCACCCAAGGCCACCTCAAAATCATTGATTTTCAATCGGCAAGAACGGGACCTCTGCAGTATGATGTGGCATCTTTGCTTATTGATCCTTATGTTAATCTTAGTACCAATCTAAAAAAGATGCTTCTTGACCATTGTGCCAAGGCTGTGAATCATCGTACAGGATTTGATGAAAACACATTTAAAACAGGATATTATTATTGTTCCCTCACCCGGAATTTTCAGATGCTGGGGGCCTTCAGTCATTTGAGCCGCAACCGTGGAAAGACCTGGTTTGAACCCTTTATCCGCCCAGCCCTTGAGACCCTTGCCACCGCCATCCATGCCGTTACGGTGCCCAGGACCGAGGCCCTGAAAGAAACCATCTACAAGGCCCTCAAGGCCACATCACAAAAAAGCCGGGATTGCTCATAATATCGGCCAATCTGGGGAGTAGTCAGTATTCAACAACAAAAGCCCGAACCCATTGGGCCGTCAATGATGGCGGCTGGCCGATGCTATGACCAACCCAAAAAATTGACTTAAATAAGGAAATACTACCATGAAAAAGATACAAGTCATGATGAACGGTATCCCCGGAAACGTGGTCACCACCATTGCCGGACATATACAAAAGGATCCCCGGTTTCAACTTTTACCCTATGCCATGACCGGCCCGGAGATCACGACTGAAACCCATCTCCTGGGTGACACAGAAATTCGTCTCATCCGACCCGGGGACCGGGAGGGTGCCATAGAAAACATAAAAAAAGACGTTCCCGACTTTATCTGCATTGATTTCACCCACCCCACGGCGGTGAATGACAATGCAAAATTTTATGTTGCCCACAACATCCCCTTTGTCATGGGGACCACCGGAGGGGACAGGGAAAAACTTTATGAAACCATATTATCCGGCACAACCCCCGCGGTCATTGCCCCCAACATGGCAAAGCAGATCGTGGGATTCCAGGCCATGATGGCATATGCCGCCACCACGTTTCCCGATCTTTTTAAGGATTACAGTCTTACAATACGGGAAAGTCATCAAAAAACCAAGGCGGACACCAGCGGCACGGCAAAGGCCATGGTGGGCTATTTCAACCAGCTGGGCATTCCCTTCACCGACAGCGATATTCACCAGGAAAGAGATCCTGCCATCCAGAAAAACCAGTGGAAAATCCCGGAACAGCATATTAACGGCCATGCCTGGCACACCTATACCCTGACCTCACCGGACAACACCGTGTGTTTTGAATTTACCCACAACATTAACGGCAGGGATATCTATGCCCAGGGCACCATGGATGCTGTAATTTTTCTGCACGAAAAACTAAAGGGAATGGAAAAAAAGCCCGCAAAGGGCCGGATTTTTACCATGATTGATGTGCTCAAGGGGAAATAAAGGGCAGGTATTGAAGGCGCATCACCTACCCCAGGTTCACCAAGAAATATTTTCTCAGGCTCTTGTTGGATTCCGGGGTCTTATTTTTGTGTTTGATTATAAGGGCTTGAAATCATCAAATAATACATTCAATAGGGTAAAACAGCGCATTTATTGATACTTTTTATATAAAACTCCATCCAAGGCGCTGCAATGATTAGAGTTTCAACTTTCGTTGTGACAGGTGTTTACAGCCATGTGGGTTTTATATGAAAAGGTAGCCTTCAAGTCTACCTCAGCAGAGCCCCTCCCCCGATTGGCAATAGAAACCGGACAATCGAGCTGTCTACAGTTCCGGTCCGGGCCCATTGCCCGTCGGGGGAGGGGCGGCATAATGCCATTTGGCTCCACGTCTACGACCCTATATTCGTTGTGTCCGCCAGGACATAAGGATCAAGGGATAACAAAAAGATGCAGCTCCCGGGGGCCGTGGGCACCATGGACCATGACAAGCTCAATATCACCGGTTTTGCTTGGCCCTGAAATCAAGGAAAGGTTGTTGGTTAAACCCTCTTTTCTCTCCTTTTCATCCCATTTTAAAAGGGTATAAAGTTCCCGGAGATCGGCAAGGATGTCCTCCCGCCTTACCACTGCCACATGGATGGACGGTACCAGAGATACCGATCGGGCATGTCCCGGGCGGGTTTTCATGGCCAGGGTAGCAGTGGCTGCAGCGCAGTAATCCGCAGAGGTAATACCAATAAAGGAGTCTTCCACCTCTTTGCGAATCTCTTCTCTACGCCGGGGAGAGTCCTCTGCCATGGTGGTGGTATAAACATCAATTCCCTTGAGATTGGGACGATCTGTGAGTTTCAACTCATTGATCAGGGGGTGATCCCAGCATACCACGCTTTTTTGGGTTCCCCATTCCGGTTTTTTCTCAAGAATAAGCTTTTCAATACCCCGGGCCACATCCTGGATGCTCTCTTCCACATGAAGATCCATGTGAAGAGCGGGCACGACCTGCTTCAGCACCTCGATCAGGGGCTGTCTTTCCTGGTCTGTCCTTGTCCGGATTTTTTCAAGAAGGCTCACTTCCTCCGGAGAGGGCGTTCTGGTAAAAAGATCTTCAGGTACCTTGGTTTCAGGTCTATTCAAGGCCGTCTGAATGGTTTTGATAAATTCTTTTTCCATGTCCATCAGGACCTCCCCTCCTTTTTTTCTTTCCACTGTTCCATGAAGGTCTTGGCAGCCAGGGGTTTCATGTCGCGACTTTGTGTCCATCCGTTGAACGGGTAAGGCAATTTCGTCAGCATCTGTTCACTTTTGGGCATGATTTTTTGAATCACCCGCCCAATGGCAAGGGATGCATCATAGACCCTGCGATGGCTGTTAATTAAATTCCACCCATTAAAAAGAAGTTTTTCCCAGCGGCTTTTGGGTTTGACATTCCATTGGGGATCTCCCTGGGAGAGTTTGGAACGAAGGGCAAGAAGCATTCTGGGAAGATTCAACTGAAGGGGACAGGCCTGACGGCAGGCCCCGCAAAGGGTCTCTCCCTGGCACAGATCTCCGGCCTCGTTTATCCCCCCCAGAAGAGGCGTAACCACGGCCCCCACAGGTCCGGTGTAGGCAGATCCGTAGGTATGCCCGCCAACCTTTCCATAAACCGGACATACATTCAGGCAGGCCCCGCACCGGATACAGCAAAGCATTTCCCGGAACTCATCATCCGCCAGTATCCGGGATCGACCATTGTCCACTATCACAAGATGAAATGATCGGGGACCGTCAACATGGTCCGGACCCGCCGGGCCGCCGATGTAGCTCACATAACCGCCGATTTGCTGGGCTGCGGCCCCCATGGACATGAGCCTTAAAATGGCCTGGTGCTCCTCCAGGTTGGCGGCAATACGTTCCATGCCCATGAAGGCCACATGTACCCGTGGCAGGGTGGTGGACATGCGGATATTTCCCTCATTGGACACAGTGGTGATGTGGCCGGTTTCCGCACAGGCCAGATTACACCCGGAAATCCCCATATCGGCTTCCAAAAATTTCTTTCTCAGGGCCTGTCTGGCATCCCATGTCAGAGTGGGGGGATCATCGGTGTAGGGAGTACCCAATTTTTCTGTAAAGAGCCTGCCAATCTCTTTACGGGTTTTATGGATGGCCGGGGCAACAATGTGAGAGGGTTTTTCCCCGGCCAGCTGGATGATATATTCACCAAGATCGGTTTCATTTACTTCAATGCCCTTGTCCATGAGAGCGCGGTTCAGGCCAAGCTCTTCGGTGACCATGGATTTACCCTTGACCACCCTTTTGACATTGTTCCTGGCGGCAATATCAAGGCAAATGTTAACGGCATCCCGGGCTGTGGGAGCAAAATGAACCTCCCCACCTTGTTTTCGAATATTCTCAGCCAGGGTGGTGAGCATGACATCCAGATTATCCACGGCTTTCCTACGGTATTGGTAGGCCACATTTCGAAGGCCCGGGCCTTCCGGAAGATTCTTATAAAGTGTTGCCGTGGCCGGTCCCAGACGGCCCTGCAATCCGGTGAGGGCCGACTGAAGTACAGGGTCCCCAATGGCCTTTCTGGCCGATTTTTTATAGTCTTTACTTGTTAATTCCATCTTGGGTACCTGCTATTTTCGGGAAAGAAGTTGGGCGATGTGCATCACCTGAACAGGGGCTTTTTTACGCGTCAACATCCCCTGGATATTCATAAGGCAGCTCATGTCGCACCCGGTGACCACCTCTGCACCGGAATCAATAATGTTGTTGACCTTTTCCTCAAGAATTGCCGTGGAGATATCGGAATATTTAACGGCAAAGGTGCCGCCGAAACCGCAGCATTTATCAGGAGCCTTCATTTCCACAAAGGTCAACTCCCGGATATTTGCCAACAGGGTCCTTGGCTGATGGTTAATGCCAAGATTGCGGTTGAGATGACAGGAATCGTGGTAGGTCACCCTGCCGGAAAATCGTGCATTGAGATCCTCCACCTTGAGCACGTCCACCAGAAACTCACTGAATTCAAAAGTTTTTTCTGAAATGAGCTGGGCCTGTTTCAACAAAATGGGATCATCCCTTAAAAGTTCAGGATAGTGGTTTCTCACCATGTTGACGCAGGAACCGGACGGAGAGACAATCACCTCAGCATCCTTGAAACATTCAAGAAATTTCACCGCAGCCTTCCGAGCCTGGGCTTGATGTCCGGCGTTAAAGGCAGGCTGTCCACAACAGGTTTGGTCCGTGGGGCAGTCAAGTTTCAGTCCCAGATTCTCCAGAACAGAGACCATGGCTCCCCCCACCTCGGGATAAAGGGTGTCCACAAGACATTGGATAAACAGGGTTACTTTTTTATTGTACATCAGAAACCTTCCATTGGTTGATTTTGGGGATTCCATATGGTGTGGAACAAAAATACCATAAAACATGCCGGACCCGTCAAAAGATACAGGGTATAAAGCATACCTCAATGAATAAAGTGACTGGGAAGCCACGTGATAATCCCGGGAATGAGTATACAAAGGATAATGGTCACCAACTGCAGCCCCACAAAGGGCATAACCCCTCGATAAATATCGGTTGTTTCCACTTCCGGAGGCGTTATCCCCTTTAAATAAAAAATAGAGTAGGCAAAGGGTGGGGTCAGAAAGGATATCTGCAGGTTTACCATGACAAGCACCGCAAACCACACGGGATCAAATCCCAGTTTTGCCGCAATGGGGGTAATCAAGGGTACAATAATAAAAAGGATACCCATCCAGTCAATGAACATGCCGCACAGAACAAGCAGAAGCATGATGGCCATTAATATGCCCCATTTACCCATGGGAAGATTTAAAAACAGATTTGTTATCACCTCATCTCCGCCAATGGCCACAAACACCGTGGAAAAAAAGCTTGCACCAATGGCAATCATCATGATCATGCAGGTGATGGTCAGGGTCTGCTGGCACGCCTCCCGGACCACGGCCATGTTCAGACGGCCATATCCTGCGGCAAGGATCATACTTGCCGCAGCGCCCACGGCGGCGGCTTCGGTCACGGCGGCTATGCCAAAAAAAATACTTCCCAGCACCGAAAAGATAATCAGGGCCGGGGGAATCACAGAGGTAAAAAGAATCCGCAGTTTTCCTTTAAACGAAACCTGGCGCTCTTCCCTGGGCATGGGAGGTCCATCCTGGGGATTTAAATAACATCTTATGCCAATGTAGAGCATGTAAAGGAAGGTCAGCAACAGCCCCGGCACCAGGGTACCAAGGAAAAGTTTCCCCACGGATATGCGGGCAATGGGCCCATAAATAATGATCATGACACTGGGGGGAATCAGAATACCCAGGGTACCGCCAGCACAGATGGCACCGCAGGCCATGGAGGTGTTGTATTTCTTTTCCAGCATGATGGGAAGTGCCATAAGACCGATGGTTATTTCAGACGCACCCACCACCCCCGTTGCCGCAGCAAAAATGGCAGAGATGGCAATGGTGGAAATGCCAAGCCCTCCTCTCATGCGCCCCCACAGCAGGTGCATGGCGCTGAAAAGTCGTTCAGCCATTCCGGATTTTTCCATGAATACCCCCATGAAAAGAAAAAGGGGTACCGCCAGCAGGGTGTAGTTTTTCATGAGGCCAAAAAGACGGGCAATAAAAAGCCCGAATATATCTCCCCCCATGAAAATGGTGCCGAAAATAACAGAGACACCCCCCAGTACGAACGCGGTGGGAAATCCCATGAAAATCCCTGTTAAAAGCATGATAAACATTAAAAGAACGGTTAATTCGGGACTCATTGAATTTCATCTCCCCCGCATGCGATGACAACGCTTTTTAAAAATTCCGCCACTCCCTGGAGAAGCAAAAGGAACACACCCACGGGCATGATGGTTTTAAATGGATAGAGAATGGGTTGCCAGTATCCCTGCATGGATCGCTCACCCATTTCCCAGGAAAACCGGACATAGGGAATCAGGGCATAAAGAAGCCCAGCCCAGAGGGGGAAAAAAAAGAGAAGGTAGAAAAAAATATCAATGAAGGCCCTTTTTCGTTCTGAAAACTGATTGTAAAAGATATCGATTCTTACATGCTGCTTTTTCTTCAATGTCCAGGCTTCGCCCATGAGGAAAAAAGTTCCACCGATCATGTAGCTGATATCAAAGGCCCATTTTGTGGGTGCATTCAGGGCATATCGGGAGAAAATTTCGTACCCGATCACCGCCGTGAGTACAACCACAAGCCAGATCATAATCCTTCCGGTAAATTCACTCAATCCATCTATAAATTTTATTATCGTCTGTATCTGGTTCATTATTTTGACCTGCCCTAAAAAAAGGAGCCTGCTCATAACATCGACCAGCCGTCATCATTGGCGGGCAAAGTGGCCGATGGTATGAGCAAGTCCAGAAGAATACATAAAAGCCGCACGATGTGTCATGGCGGCTCTTATATGATTAAAATCTCAACACTGGATTTCCGGCCCGCACTTTTTTCCATGACGGTTTATATGAAATACTCCGTAAATACAGGGAATATTTCAAGCTTTATTGTGGGCGGAACCGGGTCAGAATGAGGTTTGCCCATGGCAGTTATATGGAAAACTGAAAATCAGCCGGTTGTTCCAGGACGAGACCTTTACTGATAGGAGGGGGTCATAAGCGATTTATAATTTTCATACCCTGCCCGAAATTTTTTCTGTGATTCCCACACTTCCTTAAAGAAGGGGTCATTGGCTGCTTTCTTTTCCATGAGTTCCCGGGAGGTCTTGGCAAGTTCTGTCTGGATCTTGGCATCCAAATACTGAATTTTTACGCCCTTGGCTTTAAAGAAATCCAGGGCGGGGATATCCCTGCTGATGGATCTGGTTAACAGGCGCATGGTGGCAGATTCACTGGCCACCCGGACGATCTCTTTAAGGTCTTCGGGCAATTTATTCCAGGAACGTTTGTTGATTTTAATATCCATGAAGGTACTGGTCTGATGGATGCCGGGAACCAGAAGGTATTCGGCAATTTCATAAAAAGCCAGGTCCTTATCAATGCTGGGGATACTGAACTCACCGGCGTCCAGAACGTTTCTCTGGAGAGCTTCATAAACCTCACCGGCAGGCAGCATCATCACCGATGCACCAGCGGCACTGAGAATTTCTCCCCAATAACCAGAGGTTCGGAACTTAAGTCCCTTAAAGTCTTCCATGCTTGTAATGGGCTTATTGGACCAGGCCAGATCCTCACTGGGAAGAATGCCGCAGGGGGCCACATAACCAAAATCATACTTCTCGTAGAGCTTTGTTAATAGCGCTTTTCCTTCTCCTTCGTACATCCAAGTCAGGTAGGGAATGACTTCCATGCCAAAGGGAATATATCCAAAAAGCGGGGCGGCGGGAAGTTGTCCCACGGAGTAGCTCGGAGAGCTGTGGGCAGCATCTATGGTTCCCATGCGTGTGGCTTCGGTCACTTCCAGAGCGCCCATTAAAACACCGGCCGGATAACTCTTAATGGTAAGTCGTCCATCACTCATTTTGGTGACCTGGGCTGCAAAATCATCGGCAATTTCCTGGAGTATGGTTCCCTTTGGCCAGGAACTGGCCATTTTCCAGACAATCTTGTCTGACGCAAAGGCACTGCCGCCCATGACAGTAAAGAACAGCAAACTCACAGCAAGTGCAGATATGGAGGATCTAATTTTCATTCTAAAAACCTTCTCTTTGATAAAAAGTTAAAAAATAAATTCAGTAAACACCATGGGGCCATCCGCTGGCCGGCGCATGGTTACGACTCCGGCAGCAGGGCATCTTTTAAGATAATCACCCTGGCTTTGTCAAGGGGTGTATAAAAATCAGAGGATGATGAACCAAGCCGCTACGCGGCAAAAAAAGCTGAAGTCATGTATACTATGTGGCGCGTTCATACGGAAGCGCTTCACAAACCTTTTTAACAGGAAAGTATACCATGAAACAGTCAGAAGGGGGGTGTCCCCCTTTCTGCAAAAATTGATAAATTAAAGGGGCACATAAAAAAATTCCTGACGCCTCTTTGAAAAAGGACATTTTCTTATAGCGATACCCCGAATATTTATAGGGCTTGTTCAACAACAGGATAAGATCGTGGTTTGCTGCGTTCACACGATCTATCCTTGTTCGTTATATATTTTCAATTTTGGGCTGCGCTAAGATAAACAATTAAATCAAAGGTTATGGGCGTTATTGCCACTATATTGGCTTATGTGCCATCATTTAGTGTTGAGGTTCTGTTCCCCAAGGCCCAAATACTTAGAACAAGGAGCGCACCTGTCCCCCACATTATCTCTGCTCCACACACAGCTGTCTGCGCCATCGTAGGAGAAGAAAATATGAAACGGGATTGTAGGTTAGATATTTTCATGGCCTATTTTGCGTCCCCTGAATTTGATTATTGCATGCTGGGCACGGCACACGTCTTAAGGGTGAGCCTACACCTTAGGATTATGAAGGTCAAGGCAAGTCCCACACCCAGCCTGATGGAGGCGGTCTGAAGCAAGGCACATATTCAAGACCTTGAACGTCTGGATCTATTGGTGCCATTGCCGAACCATGCTTTGCAGGAATTGCGTTAACTCTGCTTCGTCTTAAAAAAAATCATTTTATTGAAGGCGCATCACCTACCCGATATTCCCCAAAAGATATTTTCTTATCATATGGCAGGACTTATCCATTTGCTCGGCGATTCCATTGCTCAGACAGACCATTTTCAAAGTGGGCAATTATTTCCCTATCACAGGAAAATAGTATCACGTAACTACCCAAACCACCGTTCATGCTCCTAAAAAAAGAGAGGCAAATAACTTATCACACTAGCTTTTTAGCAAATCAATATTTATGGCACGTATATTGCTTATAACTTAAAATCACCCATTCTAATATAGGAGGCAATCTATGATTGACCGTAT